>NZ_DBNHEF010000060.1:0-50597 GCF_057138825.1 Candidatus Defluviilinea gracilis | reverse complement strand
TCCGCGAGGTGGGGGCGGCGTTGAAAGACAAACTCGAAAAGAACGGACAACTCGTGGTCCGTTCGCGGTTCTCCGAATCGCATAAGCATCCGCTGGCAGATACGATCAACGCGGTGCTCGGCATCCTGTTGGCGTTGGGAATTTTGATCGTATTCCTCTCCAGTTCGTTGATCGCCAACACGTTGAGCGCGTTGTTGAACCAACACTTGCGGCACATCGGCGTGATCAAGCTCGTGGGCGGACAGCGCAATCAAGTCTTCGTGATGTACATTACGCTCATCATGGCGTTCGGAGTCATCGCGTTGCTGATCGCGGTCCCGTTCGGCGGCGCGGGCGCGTATGGTCTGGCGGAATTCATCGCCAACGAACTGAATTTCAATTTGCTCGGCTATCGCATCGTGCCGCTGGCGTTCCTGATTCAAATCCTCGTCGGCTTGTTTGTTCCGCTCATTGCGGGGCTCGCGCCTGTGGTCAACGGATCGCGTATCACGGTGTTGCGCGCTCTCAGCGGTGGGTTGGCTGACGACGAGCGACCAGCCCGAAGCGGCGAAGAGAAGCGTCTGTCGCGGCTGGATTGGATCCAAGTCAAGGCGACGCGTCTGCTTGCCGCGCGCGGAATCCACATCCCGCGTCCGTTCGTCATATCACTGCGCAACACATTCCGAAGAAAGAGTCGGCTCATGCTGACGTTGTTCACGCTGACGATGGGCGGCGCGATCTTCATCGCGGTCTTCAATGTGCGCGTGTCGTTGCACGAGTACATCGGGCAGATCAGCAAATATTTTTCCGCCGATGTTTCGCTGGATTTCGATGAGCCGTATCGTTTGCGAGAGATCGAACAAATTGCGATGAAGGTGAACGGCGTGGAGCGCGTGGAGGGTTGGCAGTTCGTGAGCGGTGAACTGCTCGACGCGAATGGGGACGTGATGGAGAATCTCAACATGTTCGGTCCGCCCGCGGACAGCGGACTCGTCCAGCCGAATCTTTTGGATGGGCGTTGGATCCGCGCGGACGATGTGAAGAAACTTGCCATCAGCGAAAGCGCGCGTAAATATTTTCCGAATCTCAATGTCGGCGATCAGGTGCATCTCAAGATCGAAGGGCGTGAAGAACTGTGGGAAGTGATCGGCATTTTTCAATTCATGGATCGCGAGGGCGTGCTGGCGTACGCGCCGTACGAATATGTTTCGCAGATGAACGATCTTGCGAACCGCTCGTATTCATTCAGGCTCGAAACGGAAGAACACAGCCGCGCCTACCAAGACGCCAAAGCCGAAGAGTTGGATAAATTCTTCCGCGATCAAGGTTTCAAAGTCCGCGTGGCAGAGTCGGGACGCGCGTCGTTGGATACGGCGGTGGAGAGTCTCGACACGCTCGTCGTGTTCCTGCTCATCATGGCGATCCTCACCGCCATCGTCGGCTCAATGGGACTCACAGGCACGATGGGCATGAATGTCCTCGAACGCACGCGCGAGATCGGCATCATGCGCGCCATCGGCGCAGACGATCGCGCCGTAATGCGGACGGTCATCGCCGAGGGCATCGTGATCGGCATGATGTCGTTTGCGCTCGCGGTGATTCTTTCCATCCCATTTTCGTATTTGCTGTCAACCATCGTCAGCCTCGCAATTTTCCAATCGGCAATTGACGTGGTCTTCACGTATCAAGGTTATGTCATCTGGCTCGCGCTGGTGTTGGCGCTCTCGACCCTCGCAAGCGTCATCCCTGCCCGCAACGCGGCGCGGCTGACGATCCGCGAGGTGTTGGCGTATGAATGAGGTAAACACGTAAACAGGTAGACAAGGAAACAGGTAAACACGGTGGTCGAGTAGCCCTGAGCGCGCTGAGCGGAGCGCTAGCGAAGACGAAGCGTCGAAGGGCGTACCGAGACCACAAGTATTCATGAAATATAAAGTTTGAATCTAGCCTGCTGGTTTCGATACGGGCTTCGCCCTACTCAACCAGCGAATTTATTATGGAAACAGAAAGAAGGATGCAATGAAAAACAAAACGAAAATTTTTATGATGATCTCCCTCATCGCCGCTTTGATCCTGACCGCCTGCGCGAATCAGGCGACGGGGACGCCTGCTCCTGCTTCGGAGAGCGTCGCGGCGTCTGAGGGCGTGATCGCCGAAGGGCGGCTCGAACCCGTCCACGCGGCGAACCTGACGTTTCGAGCAGTTGGCATCGTGGAATCGGTCAACGTGATGATCGGCGATTCGGTGAAAAGAGGCGATGAGTTGGCGCGTCTCTCGAATGCCAGCGTCGCGGAAGCGCAATTCCGCGCCGCGAATCTCGAGCTGGTCGGCGCGCAACAAGCGTTGGACTCGTTGAACCGCAACGGCTCTGCAAATCTCGCCGCCACATGGACGGCTTACATGAACGCGCAGGAAGTCCGCGAGACAGCCGAGCGCGAGTGGGAAGATTTGAACGTTGACTCCATCGAAGACCGCATCGAAGACGCGAGAGCCGACGTGGAAGATCGCAACGCCGATCTGCAGGACGCGAAGGACGAGTTTGGTAAGTACAAAGATTTGGATAAAGACAATTCCAAGCGCGTGACTGCCGAAGACGCGCTCGAAACCGCGCGGGAGGATTACAACGAAGCGATTCGCAATCTGGATGAGATCACGCGTGAGCGCGATACCGTCCGCGCCGCGTTGGATGCCGCGCTTGGGACCGAAGCCGAAGCGAAATATCAATACGAAACTTCCGCCAGCGGAGTTAACGAAGATCAACTTGCCTTGGCAACCGCTCGTTTGGAGAACGCGCAGGCGCAAGTGACAGCGGCGCAGGCGAATCTTTCCAATTATGTTCTCACCGCGCCGTTCGATGGAGTCGTCGCTGAGGTGGCAGTCAAAGCGGGCGAGCAGGTTTCCCCTGAGACTCGAATCGTGAGCGTGGCGGATACGTCCGCGTGGGTGATCGAGACGACCGACGTGACCGAACTCGAAGTGGTGAAATTGTCCGTTGGGCAAAATGTCACGTTCACTGCCGATGCGTTGCCTGATGTGACGATGAATGGCGTTGTCACAGAGATCAGCGGTTCGTCCGTGTTGCAAGGCGGTGACGTGATCTACACTGTGCGAATCGCGGCGCATGATGTTGATCCGCGCCTGAAGTGGGGGATGACAGTGGAAGTTACGTTCGAGCCATCGGAATAATTTCATTAGCCACAGAGAACACGGAGACCTTTGAGAAAATCTCAGAATCTCTGCGCGCTCTGTGGCTAGGTTTGTCATTTCCTGTCGGGCGGCTCATTGGGTCGCCCGTTTTATTTGCTATAATCCCTCCATGCCGAAACAACGCCCTCTCGACCCCGAATCGAAACCCGACGACCGCGTGGACAACGCGCTTCGGCCGCAACAACTTGCCGACCTCATCGGTCAGGATCAAGTGAAAGAGAATCTTTCGATCCTCATTGATGCGGCGAAACATCGCGGCGAGGCGTTGGATCATGTGTTGTTTTACGGTCCGCCTGGTTTGGGCAAGACCACGCTCGCGCATGTGTTGGGCAACGAGATGGGCGTCAACGTCAAGGTCACGGCGGGTCCCGCCATCGAACGCGCGGGCGATCTCGCCGCCATCCTCACCAACCTCCGCGCGGGCGATGTCATTTTTATTGATGAAATTCATCGCCTCGGACGCGCGGTGGAGGAAGTGCTCTACCCCGCGATGGAAGATTTCTCGTTGGACATCGTCATCGGCAAGGGACCCTCGGCTCGTTCTCTGCGCCTCAAACTGCCTCGCTTTACTGTCGTCGGCGCGACAACCCGACTGGCTCTCGTCACCGCGCCGTTGCGCGCGAGATTCGGCGCGGTCTATCGTTTGGATTATTACGACATCGAAGCCATGCGTCAAATTGTCGCGCGCGCCGCAGGGATGCTCAAAGTCTCCGCTGACGAATCAGGCATAAGGGAAGTGGCGAAGCGGGCGCGTGGGACTCCGCGTATCGCGTTGCGACTCCTGCGCCGCGTCCGCGACTTTGCCCAAGTCCGCGCAGATGGGACGATCACGCAATCCGTCGCGAAAGAAGCGTTGGACTTGTTGCAAGTGGACCCGCTCGGGCTCGACGATGTGGACCGCCGCGTCCTGCGGACGATCATCGAAAAATACAACGGCGGACCCGTCGGCTTGAACACCATCGCCGCGTCCATCAGCGAGGAACAGGACACGATCATGGACGTGGTCGAGCCATATCTTTTGCAACTCGGATTTTTAGACCGCACGCCGCAGGGACGCGTCGCGACAAAGTCCGCGTATGAGCATTTGGGGTTGGATTATGTGGAAGAGGGTCAGCCGAGGTTGTTGTAGGGGCGGGGTTTTCCCGCCCAGTTGTATAATGGCGTTGTATCGGAGGTTCGCATGGTCGTTACGAAGATCACTCAAAAATATACGTTGAGCATTCCCGATGAATATCGAAAAGCGTTACCTGCGGGGCAGGAGGTGGCGATCACGATTGATAAATTGGGACGCATGGTCGTCACTCCCATCGAGAAGATTCGCGAAGCGCTGGCTGAAAGTTTTGGGATGTGGGCGGATCGAACTGACATTTCCGCCGACTCGCTTAGGTATGTGCGTGAAATTCGCAAAGGATATCGTTTAGATTCGACGCGGACCGACTCGGATGAAACTGATTGACACCGATATTGCCATTGACCATTTTCATGGTCATCGCCAAACGTTCGAGTATTTCACCCAAACATTGGCAGACGGTGAAATTCTAGCCATGTCGGTGGTGAGCCTGACGGAGATTCTGGCGGGGATGCGCCCTGGTGAACAAGAGCGAACCGAGAAATTATTTAACCTGTTTCTCGTTATTGATGTGGACGAAGCAATTGCTCGTAAAGCGGGAGAGTACTTAAATCAACACAGAGCTGTGCGCAAGATGGAATTGGCAGATGCCCTGATCGCGGCAACCGCATTTGTTACGGGCGCTGAGGTGGTGACAAGAAATGTGAAGCATTATCCAATGGGGGACGTGCAGATCGCATCGCCGTATGAACGCGGAAGTTAGAGGCATGGATTCCGTTGCCCGCTACTTGATGCTCGGCGGAATTATCCTCTTCCTTATCGGCGGAGGCGCCTACCTCGCCGCGAAATTCGGCTTGCCGCTGGGACGGTTGCCGGGTGACATTCGCATCGAAGGCGAGAACGGCTCGTTCTATTTTCCGATTGCATCTTCGATTTTGGTGTCGGTGGTGTTGACCATTGTCCTCAATTTAATCTCTCGCTTTATACAAAAATAATATTGCAAACCTCCCCAAATCCTCCTTCGTGCGCTCGGTGTATAATTACCGCATAACGAAAGGCTATTTACTATGGCAACTCCACGCTTGGTTACTCCTGCTGGAAAAACAATAGAGCTCTCTCCAGAAACCTACAGGCAAATCCAAAAGATTTTGCGCGCTAAGAAACCTGCAATGTCGAAGGCGCAGCGTCTTCGACATATCGAAGCGACATATGGAAAATACGCGGGGAAGAAATCCCTGACACAGGCGCTGCTCAGAGAGCGAAAAGAGGAATTGGCGCGTGAAGAAGCCAAGATCAAGCGATTCCGATCATAAAGATGGCGCAATTTTTTGTGTTGGACGCATTCGCCTTGGTCGCTCATTTTGAGGCTGAGCTCAGTGGAGAAAAAGTAACTCAGCTATTAAAAGATGCGGGAGATGGGGAAATAAGTCTTGCAATGAGCATGATGAATGTTGGAGAGTTGGTTTATATCGTCAGCCGTGAGCAGGGAATCGATAAAGCCAAAACTGTATTAGCAGATTTGCAAGCCTTCCCGATTGCTTTCTATGATGCAACCGAAGAAAGAATCCTTGCCGCGGCATGGCTAAAAGCGAAATACCCAATTTCCTATGCCGATGCTTTTGCCGCGTCTCTAGCTATTGAATTAAATGCCTCTTTGGTTACAGGTGATTCTGAATTCAAAACGTTCAAAGAAAAACTCTCTTTGTTCTGGCTTGATCAGTAAGCGTTTGGATGCAGGGACATAGATCATTCAAACGAAATGCAAACCTCCGACTTCGACTACAACCTCCCCGAATCTTCTATCGCGCAGACGCCTGCTGAGCCGCGCGATTCGTCGCGCTTGTTGGTGTTGCATCGTGAGAGTGCAAAATTGGAGCATCGCATCTTCCGCGATGTGACGGATTACCTCAACGCGGGGGATCTGCTGGTGTTGAATCATACGCGCGTCATCCCTGCGCGGATCTTTGCGCGGAAGGAAACTGGCGGGCGAGTGGAACTCTTGTTATTGCGCCGCCGAGATGAAGTCACATGGGAGGCGTTGGTCGGAGGAAAAGGTCTGCGCGTAGGCAGGGTGGCGAAAGTGGACGAGGGACCCGAAGTTCAGATCATCGAAGAATTGAACGGATCGGAGCGCTTGATAAGATTCTCCGAACCCATCGAGCCGTATTTTTCCACAGTGGGGAATGTGCCGCTTCCGCCGTACATTCACGAAAAATTGGATGACCCCGAACGTTATCAAACGGTCTATGCCAAAGAGCCCGGTTCCGCTGCCGCGCCGACGGCTGGACTCCACTTCACGCCGCGCTTACTCGAAGAGTTGCAAGTCAAAGGTATAAGAGTCGCCTATGTTACATTGCATGTCGGCTTGGACACTTTCGCTCCGGTGAATGAAGATAACCCCGAAGAACACAAGATCCACAGCGAATGGTGCGAGTTGACTCAAGAAACAGCGGATGCAATTAACGAAACCCGCGCGCGAGGCGGGAGAGTTGTTGCGGTGGGAACAACATCGGTGAGAACGCTTGAATCCGCCGCCAGCCCTTCGACTTCACTCAGGACAAGTCTCCAGTCTCCAGTCTCTGAATCTCTAATCTCTAATTCTCCAATTCTCCCTTTCCTCGGTCCCACCTCTCTCTACATCCTCCCCGGCTATCAATTCAAGATCGTGGACGCGATGATCACCAACTTTCACCTGCCCAAGTCCACGCTGTTGATGTTGGTCAGCGCGTTCGCGGGGCGCGATATGATTCTCGCCGCCTATGCAACTGCGGTCAGCGAGGGTTATCGCTTCTATTCGTTCGGCGACGCGATGCTGATTTTGTAGTCTGCGCTTTGTTCATCTTGGGCACTCGCGGAGCAGGCGCCATCTCGGCTTCATCAACTTGATCCTTTAGCAAATGATTCCCCATTTCTTCGCCATAGATCAGCAGTTCGGGCGACTTGTGGTAATCGTCCACGGCGATGGGTTCTTTCAGATCGACCTGATAACGCCGAAAATCCAGGTCGGGATACATGGTTTTCACCAGAATGATCTGTTGGTCGCTGGCGTCTTGTGAGTGTGTTTCAAGAACTTTTGGCAGCCATTGGATCGCGCTGTAGCGAGTCGGTTCGCCCACTTTGATATGTTCGGGGGCGCGCCCGGTGCCGAGGCTGATGAGCGTGGTCTCGCTATGTTTCCAATGCAGGATATGTGTCAGCTCATAGGCGGCTAAGAAGCAGGGGTTGTCATACGAGCCGATTCCCCCGTCAGTGAAGCGGCCGTCTAAAACTGGAAAATAAGTAGGCGCGGCGGACGAAGCGAGGACGGCATCTAGCACGCTCCAACTCTGATATTCTTCCGACCACGATTTGATAAAACGCGTTCGATTCGAGACGAGGTCGTAGGTGGTTGTCACTAGCGCGGTCGAAGGGGATGCGTTCCACAAGTCGCCGAGAGTCTTGCCCTTCACGATCTCTCCAAATTGCTGAACGAGCGGTTCGCGCGAATAGCGATAGCCGCGAACCAGCCACAACATTGTCCAGAATGATCTGCGAAACAAAACGGGACACATATTAAGATAGAGTTGAAGGAGGCTCGTTGCGTCCGCGCCGCTTGCGATTCCCGCCGCCAGCATCGAACCCGTGGACGTTCCGGCGCACAGTCGGAAGATCTGATGAACTGATTTGCCGACCTCAGCCTCCAGCATGGTCAGGGCTTTGGCTGGGATGATGCCGCGAACGCCGCCTCCGTCGATCGCAATGGCAACGTTTTTACGCAAAGGCTTCATCTTGGCTCCTGATACAATCGAAGGTATGAAACTTGATGAGTTGAATGCCGAGATTATAACCTGCCGCAAATGTCCACGTCTCGTTGCGTGGAGGGAGGAAGTCGCCCGCGTCAAGCGCAAGGCGTATCGCGATCAGGAATATTGGGGCAAGCCGGTGCCGGGATTTGGAGACCCGAAAGCGCGCGTCCTCGTGGTGGGACTCGCCCCCGGCGCGCACGGTTCGAATCGCACTGGACGCGCGTTCACCGGCGACGCGTCGGGCGGGTTTTTGTACCCGGCGTTGCACAAGGCTGGGTTTGCGAATCAGGCTGAGGCGACGTCGAGAAGCGACGGTCTTCGTCTCAACGAGTTATACATCACCGCTGTCGCGCGCTGCGCTCCGCCAGATAACAAGCCGAGTCTCGAAGAATTGAATACCTGCCAGCCGTATCTCGAACGTGAATTGGAAATTATCAAGCCGAAGGTGATCGTTTGTCTTGGTCGTATCGCGTTCGAGAGAATTTTGAAAATCTATTCGATCCGCAATTCGGAATGGAAATTTTCTCATGGAGCGGTGTATCCATTGCCGTCTTCATCTTTCATCCTTCATAATTCATCCTTGATCTGCTCCTATCATCCCAGCCAGCAAAATACGTTGACTGGGAGGCTGACCGTGAAAATGTTCGATGCGATTTGGGCGAAAGCAAAAGAATTGCTGAAACAAGAATCGTAATAGATGAATTAACCGCATCATCCAATTGATATGACGATCGGACAAATCGCATTTCTCGGCTCGGGTGAAACTTCGCTGGCGGGCGGACGTATTTTTGAATCGCTTGCAAAACGGATCAACGATCCGCTTCGCATCGCGTTGCTTGAAACGCCCGCAGGTTTTGAACTGAACTCGTCGCAGGTGGTTGGCAAGGTGGGGGAGTTTATGAAGACTCGTTTGCAAAACTACAAACCTATCGTGGATGTCGTCTCTGCCCGCAAGAAAAATTCCGCGTTCAGCCCCGATGATCCTGAGATCGTAAAGCCATTGTTGTGCGCAAACATGATCTTCATGGGACCGGGCAGTCCCACGTACGCGATTCGCAATTTGCAAGGGACTCTCGCGTGGGATGTGATTCGCGCCCGCCATCGCCTCGGCGCCACGTTGATCTTTGCCTCCGCCGCCACGATTTCCATCGGCGCCCACGCGCTGCCGGTGTATGAAATTTACAAAGTGGGGCAGGACGTTCACGCGGTGGATGGGTTGAACCTCTTCGGCGATTTCGGCTTGCACATTTCATTCATCCCGCATTGGAACAACGCCGAAGGCGGCGCGGACCTCGACACGAGCCGCTGTTTCATCGGCATGGATCGCTTCGCCGAATGGTGCGACCTCGTCCCGGTCGAAAATCAAACCATCGGCTTGGATGAGCACACCGGTCTCGTCGTGGACATTGAGTCGAATCAATGCGAAGTGAGCGGGGTGAGCAGTGTGTCCATTGTCCGCGAATGTGACCCGGAGATGTACCCAACTGGCTCGAAGTTCAAACTGAGCGAGTTGGGCGAGGTGGAGATTCCAAATCCGCTTGAAAAAGATATTCCGCCTCATGTGTGGGAGATGGTTGTCAGCGCGGCGACTCTAGGGGATGACAACCCTTCGGATGAAGTGACCGCGCTGGCGGAAGAACGTCTCGCCGCGCGGGTGAATAAAAATTGGGCAGAGTCGGATCGCCTGCGGGATAAAATTTCCGCGCTGGGGTGGACGGTGCAAGACGCGAAAGATGGATACAAATTAGTGAAATCATAAAAGTAGGTCACGCTTCAAGCGTGACCTACTTTGCAGAATCGGATACAATAAATTTGCAATTCTGAACAAGGAGCCTCCCATGCGCGCTGTAGACATCATCATCAAAAAACGCGACAAGATCGAACTTACCCGCGAAGAGATCGAATTTTTCATCAAAGGATTTGTGTCGGGCGACGTGCCTGATTATCAAGCGTCGTCATTTGCGATGGCGGTCATGCTCAACGGCATGACGCCGCGCGAGACCACCGACCTCACGCTGGCGATGGCGTATTCAGGCGACACGCTCGACCTGAGCGACGTAGTTGACCTCGCCGTAGACAAACACTCTTCGGGCGGCGTGGGAGATAAGACCAGTATCACGGTTCTTCCCACCGTGGCGGCGTGCGGACTGCCCGTCGGCAAAATGTCGGGGCGCGGACTGGGCTTCAGCGGCGGCACGCTCGACAAACTCGAATCGATCCCCGGCTACCGCGTGGACTTATCCACCGAAGAATTCAAAAAACAACTCAAAGAGATCGGCGCGGTGTTGACCGGTCAATCCCTGGCGTTGGCTCCAGCCGATGGAAAACTGTACGCCCTGCGCGATGTGACGGGAACCGTCCCTTCGACGCCGCTGATCGCTTCATCTATTATGAGCAAGAAGATCGCCGCCGGGGCGCAAGCAATTGTGCTGGATGTGAAGGTGGGACTCGGCGCGTTCATGGCAACTCTCGATGAAGCGCGTGTGCTTGCAAAACTCATGATGGACATCGGCAAGCTGGCGGGGCGCGAAACAATTGCCCTGCTTTCCGATATGAATCAACCGTTGGGACATGCGGTGGGGAATTCGCTTGAAGTGGTTGAAGCGATTGAAGCCTTGAAAGGCGGAGGTCCGCATGACTTCCGCGAACATTGTTTGCATGTGTGCGCCCACTTGCTGGTGATCGGCAAACGCGCCAAAGATTTGGGCGACGGGCGCGCCCAAGCCGAAAAAGCGATGGCGAACGGCTCTGCCCTCGAGAAATTCCGCTTGTTGGTGCAGGCGCAGGGCGGCGACGTGTCCTACGTGGACGACACCTCCAAATTCCCGCGCGCGAAATATGTCGAGGTGGTGGAGTCGCCGATGGACGGGAGCCTCTCCCAAGTCCATGCGCGAAGCGTGGGCGAGGCGTCGGTCATCCTCGGCGGCGGACGCGCGAAGAAATCCGATGCGATCGATCACGCGGTTGGCATCGTCGTCCATCACAAGGTTGGCGATAAAGTTCAAAAGGGCGAACCGCTCTTCACCATCCACGCCGACGATGAGGCGAAACTGGCGGAGGCGCGCGAAATGACTCTCGCCGGGCATACATGTAGCGCAGATGACGTCCAGCCGTTGCCGTTGTTCTACAATTAAGGTGAGTTATAATAGCGGCAGGAGTTGACACTCATGGCGAAAATATCCCTGCGGGCATACAACCGCGAAATCGAAACCATGTTAGACCGCGGTCAGGTGGACGAGGTAGTGGCTCATTGTCTTCACATCCTGAAATCTCATCCAAAACATCTTGACACGTACCGCCTGCTCGGCAAGGCGTACCTCGAAATGAAAAAATACGGCGACGCTGTGGATATTTTCTCGCGCGTCCTCGTGTGCGCGCCGAGCGACTTTGTCTCGCATGTGGGCATGGGCATCATCCGCGATGAGGAGAATAAACTCGATGATGCCATCTGGCACATGGAGCGCGCTTTTGAAACCCAGCCCTCGAACGCCGCCGTGCAAAGCGAACTGCAACGACTGTATATGGCTCGAGGCGATTCGCCGTCTCCGCGCATTCGCATGACGCGCGGCGCGCTTGCCCAGATGTATGTGAAAGGGGAGTTGTACCCGCAAGCGATCTCTGAAATCAAGAGCGTGCTTGCCGAAGATCCCGGGCGCAGTGATATGAGCGCCCTGCTGGCAAAAGCCCATTACAAAAGCGGGCAAAAGACCGACGCCGCGGAAGCGGCTTCCTCCTTGTTGAGGCGGTATCCGTATTGTTACGATGCCAATGCCGTGCTCGTCGAAATTTTCAGCGCGGATAAACCCGACAACGTGCAAGCGTACCGTCAACGGGTGATTGAACTTGACCCCTACGCCGCGCATGTGAGCGGCTCGCTCTTCGATACCTCCAAAGCGCCCGACTCTGCCATCTCGATCGAGAAACTCGATTGGAGCGGCCAGCCTGTGGGGATGCCGGCCGATTGGCGCGAATCACGCGGGATCAGCCTGGAGCCGAAAGATGAACCTGAACCAACCTGGCTCTATAAAGGATTTGAGACGGAGACTCAAGTTCCGCCTCAACTCGCCAGTGCGGCTGTTTCACCATCGGACGACAACATCCCCGACTTTCTGAAGGATGCCGGCTGGGGTCAATCGACAGGCGAGTTCGATGAAAGTAAAGCGTCTCTTGTCAGCGAAGAGGAGACACTGCCTCCCACTGCCGCCGCCCCTCTGGCGGCTGGAGAAATGCCCGATTGGGTGAAGCAACTCAAACCGGCGGATGAATCGCCCGCGTCTGTCCCGGCGCAGGAGTCCGAATCCACCCCGGATTGGATGAATCGTATCGATCCCAGCATCCTGCCCGGGAAAGAATCGGCATCCTTTGATGAATCTCCAGATTGGATGAAAGACCTCGGTCAACCGGCGAACGCCTCAGGCTCTGCGTTTAGCGATGAGCCCGATTGGCTGAAACCGCTGGGCGGCACAGAGGCTAACGCCGCGCCGCAGTCCTCAGCCTCCGAACAACCCGATTGGCTGAAATCATTTGGCGAAGAGCAACCAGCCGCACAACCCGCCGCAACCGAACAACCGGATTGGATGAAGTCGTTCGCTGAAGAAGAAAATGCCCAGCCTGCCGCGACTGAACAGCCGGACTGGATGAAATCGTTAGGCACCGAGAGTGTGAGTCAACCCACTGCGAGCGATCAACCGGATTGGTTAAAGAATATGGAAAGCGAGTCTGCCATGCCCACTCCTGCCCAACCTGCCGAGGAACTCAACTTTCTCGATGGGGTGGGAGAGCAACCCACAGCGGTGGAAGGTCCGTCTGTTGCGGCGCCGATGGGCGCCGCTGGCTTGACGCCGCAGTCGGAAGATGATGCTTTTGCGTGGCTGGAGAGCCTGGCTGTCAAACAAGGCTCCACCGAGGGGTTATTGATGAAACCCGAGGAACGCTCCTCGGAAGAACCGGAATGGGTGAAGCAAGCGAAGGGGTTGACTGATGAGCCTCAGCCCGAAGCCAGTGTTCCGACGATGGCGGCGCCCGAAGTGACAGCCGAAGTACCCGCGCCTGCGGTGGAAGAGCCGGCAAAAGTTCCAAGCGCCGAAGACGATGCCTTCGCGTGGTTGGAGAGCCTCGCCGTCAAACAAGGTTCCACCGAAGGGTTGTTGATGAAACCCGAGGAACGTTCGGCGGAAGAGCCTGATTGGGTGAAACTAGCAAAGGAAACCGGTGAGTCTGCACCGGTGGAAATGCCTGTGGCGCAAGAGTCGCAATCTGCGGTGGATACGGGCATGTGGCTGAAGAGTCTGGACGATGAAGCCCCGGCAAGCGAGCCGGTTGCCGAAAGTAAAGCCGATGAAACCGCCATGTGGTTGAAGAATCTGGACGCGGAAACCCCGGCAAGCGAGCCGGTTGCCGAAAGTAAAGCCGACGAAACTGCCATGTGGCTGAAGAGCTTGGATGAGCCTAAATCTGAGCCGCTTTCTGGTTCGGGAGATGTTGATGTCTCGAGTTGGTTGCAAAATCTGGAAGAGTCGGAGACCACGCCCGAGCCTATGGTTGAACCCGCAACAGGTGACGATTTACCTTCATGGTTGCAAAGCGCTGGGGAGGGCGACTCTGCTGTGGCGGCAGAAACAGAACTCCCTGTGAGCGCGAGCGCAGACGAACAATGGCAGGGACAAGGCGAGCCGGTGGCTGAGTTGGAAGAGGCGCCGCGGCCCAATACCGGCAGTCTGCCCAGTTGGTTGAGCGGAGTCGATGAAGAAGACAAACAACCGCTGACCGGCGAACTCCCCTCATGGTTGAGCGACGATAGCGGTGAGGCGATTGCCGAGCCGACGAAGATCGAACCGACACGCGCCGAGGAATGGCAACCCGCCGAAACACCGGCGCCGGTATCGTTTGAGGAGCCGAAGGAAGAACCGAAAGCGGAGCCAAAGCCCGCGCCGCGCAAACCCGCCGTAAAGAAGGCGGAGCCGCGCCCGGCAACGCCGGTATCCACCTATCAGGAACCTGTCACTCGCAAAGCGACGGGCATGTTGACCGCGCCTGTCGATATGACGCTGGGCAACGCGCGTAATGAACTCTCGCGCAGTAACATCCCTGGCGCGCTCGAGACGTATGCGAAGCTCATCAAGAAAGGCAAGTATCTCGATGAGGTGATCTTCGACCTGCGCGAGGCATTGTACCGTTACCCGGTCGAGGTGAGTATTTGGCAATCGTTGGGCGACGCGTATATGCGCGCCAACCGTTTGCAGGACGCGTTGGATTCGTATACGAAAGCGGAAGAGTTACTTCGTTAAATCAGACCTCACAGGTCTTGAAGACCTGTGAGGTCTAAAATTATTATTTGGAGGAATCTGTGGAACGTTCGCTCGTGTTAGTTAAACCCGATGGTGTGCAGCGCGGATTGGTCGGCGAGGTGATCGCTCGTTTTGAGCGGCGCGGACTGCGACTGGTCGGCGCAAAATTTATGCAGGTGAGTTTGGATCTGGCGAAACAGCATTACGCGGAGCATGAGGGGAAGCCGTTCTATGACGGTTTGATCGCGTACATCACGTCCGCGCCGGTGATGGCGATGGTGTGGGAGGGACCGAACGCGGTCGCCGCCATCCGTCAGACGGTGGGTTCGACCAAGCCGGTCGAGTCGGCGCCCGGCACGATTCGTCACGACTTTGCGCTGGAGGTGGGACGTAACCTCATCCACGCTTCGGATAAGCCCGAGACTGGCGTCCGCGAAACTGCGTTGTGGTTCAAGAACGATGAACTCGTGGATTGGACGAGGGATGTGGATCGGTGGGTGTTTGAGAAGTAGAAGAGCAGAGATTAGAGATTGGGGTGTGTGTAATTGGTAAGCCTGCCCTGAGCCTGTCGAAGGGTGGTAATTTGTACTTGGAGAATTAGAGAATTGGATATTCATCCCGCTGGCGAGAGTCGGCGGGATATTTGTTTTTATGAGTCTGTTAGATTCCTCGGCGATGGAAATTTCCTGAGTTGCACGATCAATGTCCCTATGCCTGTTACGACCAAGCCGATAATTTCTTTGCTCGTGATGTTTTCTCCGATGAATAAGTAGGCAAGGATGGGAACCCAGATCATCATCGTCCCGCCGATGACGCTGGATTGGGTTGCGGTCAGCGTGCGGAGGGTGTGATTCCACAGTGTAAAGGCGAAGGCGGTGTTTGCCAGCGCCAGCCAGAGGATGATGCCCCAGCCTTGCAGAGTCATCACCGGCGGTTGCTCGATGGCAAAGCCCGCCACAAGTAAAAGGATGGAGCCTGCGCCCATGCTGATGACTGTCACAAGAAGGGGATGATGCGCCTCCGCGCGGTTGATCTCTCTGCCCAGCACAGATGAAATCACATTTGTCGTCATGCCGGCCAGGCCGACGATCACGCCGACCATTTGACTTTGCCGAATGGAGACCGGCAGGAAGTAGATCATCGCGCCGCTGATCGCCAGCAGGATGCCACCCCACTGCAACCAGTTTGGTTTTTCGGAAAGCCAGAAAATACTCAACGTCGCCACGCCGATCGTGCTGAAACTCATCAGCAGGTTGGTTGTCACTGCGGGGAGGTAGTCCAGCGTGACGAAGACCGCTCCCTGCGTGGCGGCGTACATGAGGATGCCGAGCAGGACTAGTCTTTGCCACATCCTTTTCGAGAGTTGCTTTACCTCATGTTTTGCCTCGCTGAAAAGTAAGAACACTGCCAGAATGAGGAAGGCGGTGAAATATCTCAGCCCTGCAAAGGTGATCGGCGGTATATCTTGCAGCCCGATTTTGACAAACACCCAGGAGGTTGCCCAGAGGAATACGACGAATAACGCTTGAAAGACAGCGATGCGATGAGATTTCATTTTGGTATTTTGAGACTCTCCAGTAATTTTACAAGCTCAGTGTTTAATGCGCTGTAGCCAGCGTCATTTACATGTAGAAGATCGCGCGCGTATCCGCTTTTCACGTTGCCTTCAGGGTTCGAAAGGATGCCCGCCGCGTCGAAAACGACGACGCCCTCGGCTTGGTAATTCAGAATGAAGCCGTTGACCCGGTCGATGGCTTCATAGACTTCGTCTGACCAGACGAGGCGACGCGCGAGCGGAACATTCCCAGACGTGGGAAAGACCGTCGTCAGGATGACAACCGAATCAAGCCCGCGCGATTTCTGGATGATCGCTTCGATGTTATTCTCGCACGCGGCGATGATTTCATCTTTTGAGTCGGGAAACAGCGGAATAGTTTTCAGGTCGTTCACGCAAACCTGGAGGATGATCGCATCGGGTTGCAGGGGTTGAATATGCTCCTCGAATCGGAGCAACACCTGCGCCGACGTTTGATTGCCGATCCCTCGATTGATAAAAGCGTACTCGTCAGTCTGGGGGGCGATCCATTGCGCCGCTCGTGAATCGCCGTAGAAAACCACCGTTGGCTTGTCTCTGGTGGTCTGGTCCGTTGCCTCTTGAAAATATGACAGCCCGATGGGGTCGAGTTGCGAATTGTAGAGCAAGGCGTAATATTTTCGTAGTTCCCGATACAGAAAAACGTTGGTTGTGAGTAACCCGAGGATCAACATCAACAACAACCAGATCATGATAATTTTCATTCGATGCGTCACAGTCACCTTCTTGCGATGGATGCTCTCAAACTATCCAGCTACGCAACTATCAGACTACCCAACTACGTGACTACCCAACCGCCCTCCACCACTCCTCCACAAGGGACGGCGTCCCGTACCATAAATTGCCTTTCAAGCCAAAATGATGCGCGCCCTCCAGCACGATCTGCTCGGACCCTTTCAGCAAAGCGGACTCGATCGGCACGAACCCGTCGCCCCATGCAGAGCCGTCTCCGCATAGGCGTTTGTATACGCCATAGAGTCGACGCTCCGCAGAGGAACCCTCGCGCTTGCCTTGCAGGGATTTCCCCGCCACCGAAATATATTTCACCTGCGGCGCGAAGAACGCATCGGGGTACATGGCATTGACCCGGTTGCGCAACCTGCCGCCGCGATGGTTGTAATGCGGACTTCCCAACGTGACCAGCGTATCCACCCATTGCGCGCCGTTGAACGCGCGCCCGCTAAAAGGCTTTGCGCCGAGGTACAGCCGCGCCATCACTCCGCCCGAGCTGTGACCGACAACTGTCACTTTGCCGGTGGCGGAAAACTTCACCGCCTCGCGCGCCGCCTCATCCAATTTGCGGATGACGAGCGCCCAGCCCGCGGCAGTGACCGTCGTCAGCCAATGATGCGTGCGCGCCTGCGCAATGAAGACTCGTTGCCCGCTGACGCGCGCGATCTCCTCCGCCATCCCCGCGTAGATGGCGGGAACGCTGAGGAAGCCGCCGAGAAAAACTACAGGCTGTGGATTCACTTGCTATCGCGAATCAGCTTCAATCGCTTGGCGAAGCGGTAGATGCCGCGTCCCATGCCGGTCAGTTGCACCGTCTCGCCGATATCCGCGCCAAATCCGCGCCGCCTCAAGTCGAGGTATTGTTTGATCTCGGGGATCATCGAAAAAAGAAAGATCAAATTGGCGGCAAGACCGTACCACACATACGCCATCTCGTGCGTGCGGAACCAAAGCCAGATCACCAACAACCACAAGCCGGAGAGATACGCCACGAGCAAATCGCGGATCACGATGATGCCCAACAGCATCCCGCCGAAGAAGGTGACGAATGTGCCAACCCAGTCTACGGTGAACATGGCGCCGTACACGGCGGTCAATCCGCGCCCGCCTTTGAAGCGATACCACACGGGCCACACGTGACCGACCATACCCCCCAGCGCGGTGACGAGGAAATAAAATTCGCCGGGATATTGCGTTTTGAAATACAGCGTGGGCAGAGCCACTTTGAGCATATCGAGCATGGCGGTGAGGAACCCGAGTTTCGGACCTCCCTGCATCGAAAGCGTGGTCGCGCTCGTCACGCCCACTTGGAATTTCTCATCGGTGTTTTGAATGCTGAGCCTCACATTCGAGGGGTCGATGCCCGGCGCAAAGAGCCGCGCCACCACGCGCGCAAACGAGACCGAGCCAAAGAGATAGCCGATCCCCGCCGCTATCAAGACCAAACTTGTATTCATGGTTGAGCCTCCTGATTCAAATATACGCGCCCTTGCGCGCCATCCACAAGAATCCATTCGCCTTCGCGCGCGCGTTGCGTGGCGCGCTTCACGCTGACCACGGCTGGCAAGCCGTATTCGCGCGCCACGATGGCGGTGTGCGAAAGTTGCCCGCCCGTTTCTGCCACAATGCCGCCGATGCCGGCCAGCAGGGGTGTCCAGCCCACATCGGTGAAGGGCACCACGAGAATATCTTCGCGGCTTAGGTCCTGGGGCGCATGCGCCGGGTCGCGCACGATCCGCGCCCGCCCGAGCGCCACGCCCGCGCTCCCGCTGATGCCGGTTAACACATCGGATGATTCGCCCTCGACTGTTTCACCGCGCCGGACCGATACGCCCCCGCGAATAACCTCCGGCGGATCGAACTCCGCGTCTCTCGCCAATTCAAACTGCCTCGCCGCCACCAGCCGATTCGCCTCCTCCTCGTCCATCCCCTCGCGGGCAAGCCTCAGCGCTTCCTCGTGGCTGAGGAAGAAAATATCGTCACGCGCCCGGAGTTTTCCTCGTGTGACCAATTGTTCTGCCAGGGCGAGATACACGCGCCGCATGAGATGCGCGTCCTCCGAGATCAACTGGCTGGCGCGTTCGCGCAGATCGATGTACTTCAGCGTTGCGGCGTGCAGGCGCTCGAACCGCCTGCGCTGAACCGCCGTGAGATGCGATTTCACTTTTTTGAGCGCGAACGCCTGCCGTTCCGCCGTATTGGTAAAGGTGGGGTTGGGCTGGTTGGCAAGCCTGCCCACCATCTGCCACAACATCGACGGCGTTTCGCGCCAGGAGGGCAGTGAAAAATCGGTGCCGTTCGCGCTGAGGAAACCAAACCGCGCTTTGAAATTTTCCATGGCGGCAAGCAGGCGTTTGCCATCCTCGTTCCTGTTCAGCGATGCTTGAATCGCGGCGGTCTCGCCGGCGGCAATGATTTGTTTTTCATGGCTGTTCAAAGCGCGGACGAGGTTCGCCATGTCCAGCAAGGCTTGGTTTGCGCCAAGCGCATGAGATGGCGACGAGCCGTTCAACAAGTCGCCAGGCGACACCTCCGGCGCGTTGCGCTGAACCATCCTTCCCAGCATGCGGTTGCGCACGCTCATATTCAACGCTGTAATGAACACATTCCACTGCGCTTCTTTATGATACCTCTTCAACTGCTCGAGCGCGGCTAGCAATTCTTCGATCCCCAGCGTGGAGGTTTCCAACCGGCGGAACGGCTCGAGTTCCGTATGGCGGCGCGAGATGAACGTCTCGGCGCTGGGCGCGATGCGGCTGTTCCGCCACACGAAACGGATCAAACGGATTTTTTCAGGGAGGTTGTTAAAAGAGAAGAATGATCTGCGCGCGTTGGTTGGCTTCTCGCCGCGCGTGACAGTCTCGAAGAAGTTGGCGGGCAAGCCAATCTTTTCGCAGGCTTTGCCGAGCACGGTCACGTTGGCGTACACCCGCGAGTTGATGCGCCGCACCAGTTTGGACGTATCCACCCTGCCTTTGCCCAGCAGTTCATCGAAGATGCGTGTGAAGACATTGTCCACCATGGCGGTTGTGGTGGTGGACCACACCAGCGGTTTGACCAACCCCGGCACCATTTCAGAAACGAACCGGTTGGAGTACGTGTCGCGGTCTTGAAGCGTGGTGATCGGGCGGGCTTGCAAAAGAAGAAAATCGCGCCCATCCCATGCCCATTCCACATCTTGGGGCGAGCCGGCTTTCACCCCCACCTGCCGAACGATACGCGCAAATTCGACTGCCTGCTCCTCGGTCAGCGAGGGAGCGTCCGCCGAATGTGTCAGCGAGTCGATGATTCGATCCTCCGCCGAAACGACCCAGCGATCCGGGTTCACCATGCCAGAGGCGACCACATCGCCCAACCCGCGCACTGCTTCGATAACGACCAGGTCCTCGCCGGAGATCGGGTCGGCGGAAAATGCCACACCTGCCGCGCGCGCCTCCACCATCCGTTGCACCACGACCGCCATCGAAACATCGAAGATGCCGTTGTGTTGTTTGATATATTCGCTGACGCGCGGGTTCAACATCGACGCCCAACACGCGCGGACGGTTTTCACAACCTCGTCCGCGCCTGTGATGTTGAGATGAGTGTCCAATTGACCGGCGAACGAAGCCTCGGCGCCATCTTCCCCGACCATCGAAGAACGGACGGCGACGCGCCCGCCAAGTTTTTTATACGCCGCGCGAATCGTCGCGTCGATTTCGGGTTGAAGCGCCGCGCTCCCGAATTGACCGTCCAGAAAGGCTGCGGTGGTGACGATGAAGCCCGGCGCGGTGCGGAATCCCTGCTGGGCGATCCATAATAAACTCAGCCCTTTGCCGCCCACGTCTGACTTGGCGGCTTGACTCTCAGCATCCAGCGGGGTGATGTACGATTTCATTCGAATTGAATCGCCTCGATGATTCGTAATCGCGCCGCGCGCGCCGCGGGGAGGATCGCCGCCAATTGCGAGACGAACAACGCGATGATCAGGCTCACAACGATTCCCTGCGTGGGGAGGATGTAGGTCAGGTCGTAGCCCGCTGTGGAATTCACGGTCGAGATCACCACCCGCGATTGGAACAAGCCGAAGAGCAACCCCAGTCCGCCGCCGATCACGCCGATGAGCAGGGCTTCGGCAAGGATCATCTTGATCATCTGCCAGCGCGTCATACCAAGACTGCGCAACATGCCGAGTTCGCGCGTGCGTTCGAGCACGTTCATGGTCATGGTGTTCACCACGCCCAGCGACGCGACGATCATGGCGATGAACGCCAACACATCGAACAGACTGCTGGTTTGCCCGATCAGGTTTAGCGCGCTGGATTTCAGCGTCTGGTTCGATTGGATGGTCAGGTTGCGGCGCTTGCCGTAGAGTTTGTCGATCTGTTGTTGCACGGCGGTTTCGTCGGCGTCTGTCTCCACTTGCACAAGATACGCGCTGGCGTCGTTGACCTGGAAGTATCGTTTCAAGTCGCGCCAACTGCCTTGCACGACCATGCCGCGATTGTAATAATCCACCACAATGGCGGCAATTTTGAATTTTCGTTCACCGCGCCTCGTTTTCAGCGTAAGCGTATCGCCCTGCTTTAACCCATATTTTTCGGCGAGCACGCTCGAAATGAAAATGGTATCCCCACCGGCAAGTTGGGCAAGGAAGTCTGCCGGCTCGCCTACGCTGTCGGTGAACGCGAACGAGGTGACCTGCGAATACGACGCGGGGTCGACGGCGGTGAGGGCAAGCGGCTCAGTTTCCCCGTCGGGTTTGACGCGCTTGATGTCGAGGTAGCGGATGGGAGTCACCGCGTCTACCCCGGGGACAGCGGCTAACTTCGCCTGTAGATCGTTCCGCATGGGGATGGAGGAGAACACGAAGAGGTCGCCGCCGATATACACGTCGATCCAACTGCGGATGTCGCGGTCGAAGGCGATGGTCACCGCGCGGATGCTGAGGATCATTGCCACGCCGATCATCAGCGCGGCGACGGTGAGCGCGGTGCGCCAGCGCGAACGCTCGATGTTGCGGCTTCCCAGTTGCCCCTCGCGCCCATACATGCGACGGACTGTGGCGCGCGTGAAGCGTTCCCATAAACCAACCGAGGCGGGGATGAGCAACGCGCCGCCGAACATCATGCCGAGCACTGCCATGTTGTTGATGCGGCTTCCAAACGGTTCGGGGATGGGGAGCAGAAAGATCACGATGAGCGAGATCAGCATGAAGGCGGCGCCCACTCGCAGTCCGCGTTGGATGGCTGTGGTGTCGTCGCTGTTGCCGCGGATGCGCAACGCCTCAAGCGGAGAGATGCGCCCCGCCTGCCACGCGGGGATGACCGTTGCCAAGAGCGTGACGATCATGCCGATGCCCGCGCTGGTGACCAGCGCCGAAGCGGGGATGGCGACATCGCTCACATCTTGCGCGAGGAAAACCTCGGTCACGCGGATCAACCCTCGCGCGAGTAAAATTCCCAAACCGATGCCGATGGCAGAGCCTGCGATGGAGAGCGTGACCGCCTCCAGCAGGATCTGTTTCATCACTTGCCAGCGGGTCATGCCGAGCGTGCGCAACATGCCGATCTCGCGCGTGCGTTCGATGACGGTCATCGAAAAGGCGTTGTAGATCAGGAATGCCCCCGCAAAGATGGCGATGATGCTGAAAATGTTCAAGCCGGTTTGATATCCGCTCACCATTTGCGAGACGCGCTTGCCTTGCGTGGCGGGGAAGATCACTGAATATTGCACGCCAATGCGGTCTTGCAGGGCGGTTTTCAGCGCGTCCAGTTCCTGCGGCGAGCGGTTTTCCTCTGCGGCGAGGATATCCACCTGGTCGAGTTCGTTGGGGCGTTCGAAGATTTTTTGCGCCGTGTCGAGCGGAACGACTCCGAATGCGCCGTTGTTTAACTGTCCCGGTCCCTCGCGCGAGATCAAGCCGATGATCTTCAAGCGGGCGCTCCCCGCCGGTGTGCGGATGGTGACGCTCTTCCCCAACTGTAGGTTGTTCTCTTCGGCGAACTCGCGCGCCAGCACGATGTGAAATTCGTTGAGGTCTTCGGTGAGGAACGTGCCTGCTTCGAGTTTGTAATCGCGCACCAGCGTGTCTTTTGCCGGGTCGATGCCGTATACCAGCAGTCCGCCCGGCACAATGCCGAAGAAACTGACATTGAATTCATTGCGTTGGGAATCGTCGGCGAGCAGGGTCTGCGATTGGATAAGCGGCACGGCGGCAGACACGCCCGCAACCGATTCGATACGATACAAAATCCCCTCGTCGAATCCACCCAGGGTTAGGTCGGCGTTGGTGACCACCAGGTTGGTTCTGCCGGAGGATTCGCTGAATAACCGCGTGATGGCGGCAAGCGTGCTTCGGTTGGTGATGTTGATGCTAAGGATCACTGCCACGCCAAGCACAATGCCAAAGGTGGTGAGCAGTGTGCGCAGGGGGCGGGCAATCAACGAGCGGATCGCCAGCAGGATGTTTTGTATCATGTTGGTTTCTCTGCGGCAAGAACCTGATTTCGCGATCTATTGATTCTGTGAAGCGATTGTTTTGCTTGATTCTCATCCGCGCTTCTTTTCGGACGCGAGGTTAATTCTGCTCGGGGAGGTTTTCCATCGTTTTGAGAATCGCGCTCAGGCGCTCAGCCACTTTCACCGCCTTCTTGAAGCGGAGTTCTTTGGCGATGAGTCCATCTCGCAGGAAGACTGCCCGATCGGCGTATGCCGCGGCGCGCGGATCGTGTGTGACGACGATGGTCGTTTGCTGGAGTTCGTCGCATGAACGGCGCAGAAGTTCCATGATGGCTGTGCTGTTCTTTGAATCGAGGTTGCCTGTCGGCTCGTCTGCCAGCACAATGGAGGGTTGTGTGACCAGCGCGCGGGCAATTGCCACGCGTTGTTGTTCGCCTCCTGAAAGTTGATCGGGCTTGTGGTGGCGCCGTCCCTCCAGCCCCACGTGTCGAAGTAGCGTGGTGATTTGCTCTTGATAAGCGTTCAGATCTTTGCCGTCGATGGTAAGAGGCAGAGCTACGTTCTCCTCAGTAGACAAGGTGGGTAACAAGTTGAAGAATTGGAAGATGAAACCGATGTTGCGGCGTCGGACGAGCGTCACTTTGTCGTCGTCGAGCAGGGAGAGTTGCATGCCCGCGAGAGTCACTTCGCCGTCGGTGGGGCGGTCGAGTCCGCCGATGAGATGCAGGAGCGTGGATTTGCCGCTCCCGCTCCTGCCCATGAGCGCGACGAACTCGCCTTTTTCGATGGCGAAATCCACGCCTGCCAGGGCATGAACGGTATGCTCGCCCAGTTGGAAGATTTTTCGCAGAGCTTTCGCTTCAAGGATCGGCATGGTTTATAAACCGAGTTCGGCGGTGGATAGGTCAGAGTCGGCGGAGAGGCGCCCAACGCGTTGCCCGAACCCGATCACGTCCACACGCGCGAGCGCGTAGATGGAAACTACAAGCCCGAGGGCTTCCAATAGGAAGATCAAGCCGTAGGTGGTGGTTGCCGAACCTGTGAGGGAGAGGAATACGTCGCGGAAAATGCCGCCGAGGGCGATGCCAACTCCACGAGAGAGGAGAACGCAGATCGTCCACAAGCCGAGGTACATTCCCGCTTCCGAGTCGGAGGTCATGGCGACGAGCAGGCTGAATGCGCCAAAGGTGTATAAACCAAACCCGGCGCCGAAGATCAGCAGTGACAGTTGCAATAAGCGCAGTTGCGCGCCAAACGCGGCGAGTGCCAGAATGCCCATTCCTGCCGCCATGATTCCCAGCCCGATCTTGGTCAGGCGCGTATTTTTTTCCGCGGCTCGCTTGCGGAAGCGGACTGCGCATCCGATCAGAAAGATCACGGTGGCGGTTTGCCAATAAGCGGAGTAGCGCGTGGTCTGTTCGATATCCTGCCCTAGCACGTGCGCACCGAAGGGTTCGAGGATCGCCTCTTGCATCCATGCGGCTAGGGTGGCGATTGCCAGGAAGGCGAAGAAGCGGCGCGTGTCCACATCCTGCCAGATTGTGCGGAGCGCTTTGCCGAAGTGGAGGGTGGATTCCGCGTTGCCCGCGCGGGGGTTGGCGAACCTGCGTTCGATTCCGGCAACAGCGAAGAACCAGAAGAACGCGCTGATCGCCATGACCGCGAGAGATACCGACCAGAACGTGTCGAGGTTGAATTCGCGCATGGCTCTGCCGAGGCTGATCGCCGCGATCGGGAACATGATGATCAGCGCCGTTTCGATCACGCTGACCGCGAACCCCTGGCGTTGTTTGGGAACAGAATCTCTTACGAGGGCAAGAAAGTTTCCGCCGGAGAGCAACGTGCCGGTGCCGTACATTAGGAAGCAGGCGATGGCGATCAGCCAGCCGCTTGGATCGTTGCGATCGGCGACGAAGCGCGACAGGCTGAGAGGCAACAACGGATAGGAAAGGACGATCAATAGTCGTCCGCCCCAGACATACGGCGTGCGATGGAATCCCAGCCATGGGCGCGTGTCGGACCAATAACCAGCCAGCAGGCTGAGAGGCGCGAGCAGGTAGCGCAGGGCGATCAACAATCCCACCGGCGCGGCGTTCAGCCCCAATTCGTTGATCATAATGCGGTTCCATACGCTGGTGACGAGGATATCTCCCAATGCGGAGCCGATTTGAAACGTTGATAACCGCAAGAGGCGCGCGAATCGATATGTCGCTTCGGCTGACCCTGTCTGCGCCGCCACCTTGGATGAGGTTGTGCTCATGGGATGTTCATGCGTTTAGCGCATGTCGCGTTCGTGACCGTAGACTTTATGGCTGGGGCGTCGCACAAGAAGTTCCGCCTTGCCCCAGTTGGTCACTTGCCTGAACACATCACTCTGCACGAAGGAACTGAAGGCATCCTTCGACGACCATTCTGAAATGATCGCGTACGAGTTTGGTTCGCGCACGCGGTGGTACAGGTAGCTGTTCACGTGTTCAGGGGTTTTTGACAGCAGGTCGAGAATTTTATCCACTGCCTCTTCGAATATCTTTTCCTTGCCGAGGATCACATCGTAGTAAAGACCAACGGTAACCATGGGGTTGCATCTCCTTTTGAAAAAATATTGTCGGGCGCTTAAATTTTATGCAGAAATCCGATAACTCACAAGAAGATTATCAGATTTTGTAACCTATTTTCATCGTGAAGGATTTGTCTTTTTAGCGCGAGGCTTGAATTTCGACGAACGCGCTCATTCCCCATCGCAACTGTTCGGGGATTTCGTCTAACGAAATCGTAACATTGAAATACACGCCGGACCCCGGGGCATTCTTCAAGGAGACGTTGGATACTTTGCCGTTCACTTCCGTATTGGGCAGCGCGTCAAACGTGACGCTGACCGGGTCGCCCATTTGGACGCGCGCGGCATCCACCTCGTTGAGGTCTGTGGTTTGCACCTGCAGTGTTGTAAGATCGGCGATCAACACCACGGGCGCGCCCGGTGAAACCATCTCGCCGGTGTTTACGTAGGTTTCCACCACCACGCCATCGAAGGGGGCGAATAATTTGGACTGGTTCAAGACCGCTTCGATGGCTTCGATGCGGGTTTGCGCGGCGATCACATCGGGAGAGTCTTTGATGTTGGTCAGGCGGTCCAGAGCGCGTTGCGCGTCGTCGAGCAGTCCTTTCTTGAGCACAAGGTCTTCTTCGGCTTTGGCGATCGTTTCCTTATCCGCGTAGCCCTGATATTCTTTTGTGACGGGCACCTCCACCTTGCCGAACGGGGTGTCTTCCACCTTGGTTGTGACCTCGGTGATCGTGATGGGGTCGTTCAACGAGTCGCGGTAGTCGAAGGCTTTGTCGTATGCTGTCTGCGCGGCGCGGAGGGCAATGGTCGCTTGCGCCAACGCGGTTTCAGAGGCGAGTAAATTGTCAAGCGATTGTTGCGCAAGGAGGAGGTCCGCTTGCGCGTTGATGATGTTTTGCGGCAGGGCATTTTCCGGCATCGAGGCGAGGAGTTCGCCTTTCTTGACGGAATCGCCCACGCGGACCTTGATATCCACCGTTTGCGCGCCGACCATGAAGGCAAGGCTTGCCCATTTTTCAGCCACCACTTCGGCCGAGGATGTGAGCAGGCTGTCGTCTACTGGAATGATGGGCGCTGACGCTGTGGCAGAGGGGTCTTCTCCTTGCGGCGCGTTGCATCCAGCCAGCCCGATTGAAAGGATCAATATGACGGACGTGAGTGTCGAGAATCGTTTGTTCATGGATCGGTTTTCCAGTCGCAAAAGTATGATTGTGCCGCGCGTTATCGCACTCTTAACAACACCTTGCCGTCGCTCCACAGTTCTTCAAGGTCGTAATATTCGCGCTGGTCGGGCGAGAAAAGATGCACCACCACATCGCCGTAATCCATCACGAGCCAGCCTTCCTGCGAGCGCCCGTCGATGCGGCCCTTTTTCTTATAATCCGATTTGGTCGCTTCAAGCACGCCTTTGGCAAGCGCGTCTAACATGCGGTCGCTGGTGCCGTTGCATAGAACGAAATAATCTGTGAACGATGCGATACCTTTGATGTCGAGAAGTAAAATATCCTCGCCCTTTTTATCTTCAAGGGCTTCGATGATCTTGCGCGCAAGTTCGAGTGTGTTCAGGTTTCACCTCTTTAAAGTGTGTGCTTTAAGCCGCAGGGAAGGTTCTCCGCTTTATGAAGGGGGATGCTTCGCTTCGCTCAATAAGACACCGCGTAGCGGCGCGGAGAAAAGTTTTGTGTATACCGCGCCGGTTGGTTTTAGTTCGCTTTTGAATAGATATACTGAGTCTACCCTTGCAGTGCCGAGTACGTCAATTGTGGCCGCTTCGAGCAGGCGAGTGGTTTTGTTACGGTCTGCCGAGGATGCGTCCGCTTTGACGCGGGCAACTGTGAGATGCGGGGAAAAGGCGCGAGGCTCGGGCGCGAATCCCAGATGGGCGCAGGCAGACTCTACTTCCCGAAATACCGCGTCCAACTCTGTGGAGGCTTGGGCGCCCACCCACAAGATGCGCGCCCGTTTGAAATTGGGAAAGGAACCGAAGCCGCCTATTTGGATATCAAAGGCTGGGATGGAGTCTACCGAGGCGCAGATCGCCCGCGCCAGTTCGTCCACGCTGGCAGGGGAAATGTCTCCAAGAAATTTTAGGGTGAGGTGGATGTTTTCGGCTGGCGTCCAGCGGATGTGTTGACCGAGTTCGTTGCGGAGCGGGGAAGTTGCCTGCCAGATAGCGAGTTGTATTGCGCGGGGGATTTCAATGGCGAGGAAGGCGCGGAGCAAGCTCATACAGTTATTCGCCAATGGCGCGGGTCACTGCTTCTTTCAATTCCAGGAACCCGACCGGTTTCGTCAGGTAGATCTTGGCTCCGGCTTCCATGCCGCGTTTGATGTCGGCGGGGGTGCCTTTGGCTGACACGACTACAACAGGTATGTTCGTCAAGGCGGGGTCGTGATGCATGTGATGGAGAATATCAAGCCCGGAGATGCCGGGCATCATGATATCGAGGATGATGAGATCGGGCTTCTCGGAGGAGATCAAATCGATGGCGGGCGCGCTGTTCGAGACTTTTAACACGCGAAAGCCGCTGACGCGCATCATCTCGGCAAATAGTTCGGCGGCGTCGCCTTCATCTTCGAGTATTAATACGGTTTTGTTCGTCATGTGCAGGTAACGATAGCACAGGGAAAGTAATTGTGCAAGAGGGTGTAAGAATTTGGCTCATGCTCCATTCTAGGAACTACAATCACACGGAGGACCCAATGAGCGAATTGACAGAATTTCGGAAAGAAAAAGATGAATTCTTTGCGCGGCATCCGCAAAGCCCGCTGACCCCGGAACAAAAACACGATTTTCACGGACTGAATTATTTTGAAGAGAATGCCGCCTTACGGCTTGAGGTGAAGGTGGAGCGTTTTTCCGAACCGACTCCGATGGCGATGCAGACTTCCACCGGTGGGGCGCAAGAGTATGTTCGCTATGGGCGCTTCAAATTTCAAGCAGACGGGCAGGATGCCGAACTTACGATCTATCAGGCGAGTTATGGTTTTTTTCTGCCATTCGTCGATTCGCTCGCAGGGACGGAAACCTACCCAGCCGGGCGTTATCTTGAGCCTGAGCCGTTGCCCGGCGATCGCTTCCTGGTTGATTTCAACATTGCCTATAACCCGTATTGCGCCTATAACGAGATGTGGTCGTGCCCAATCACGCCGGGCGAGAATCGACTGAAGGCGCCGATCCGCGCGGGGGAAAAATTGTTCCACCCATAATTACCTTGCACAATGCTTTTTGGATATAGACCCTTGCGTCGCCCGCAAGGTCAGGTGAAAACGCTGATTTCGCTGATCTACAAGAAGGAAAAATCTGCGTTTTCAGCGTGAATCAGCGTCCTGTTTTGGTAGTGTAGGGTAATCAAGTTCCACCCATAAAACGACAGTTGACTATCCCTGGACAAATCAAAACCGACAGGCGCGCGCCTGTCGGTTTAATTTTCTTCAGTCTTCTTTACCACGTCGAGCAGCGCTTCGTATTCTTCACAGCAATCGGGGCATAGGTCGAGGTGGTCGCGGATGAGAGGCATGAGGCGCGCGGCGTCTTGGCTGTGCGCTTCCTGCTCCACGTATTCATCCAATTGAGCGTAGATTTCATCGCAGGTGAGTTCTTCTGCGGGCAGATTTTCCAGCACGCGGAGAAAGCCGAGCACAGCCTCGTGGGGGAGTTCCTGTTTCTTGCCTAGGTTGGCGCGGACGCGGTTGACAAGGTCTTTGATGTTCATGGTTCCGATTGGTTTGACGGTTGGGCTTGAGGCTATCTTACTTTTGCTCGAAAAGGGCAAGGACTTCGTGCGGGGCGATGTCTTCCATCGAGAGTCGGCTTTTGAGGCGGACGCGCGCGTCGTGCAAAAGTTTGTACAGGGCGTTGCGGTTGGTCTTGAGTTTTTTTGCCGCGTCTTCCATTGGCATGTCGCGCACGCCTAGCAGGATGAGCGCCTCGCGCTGACGGTCGGTTAGTTCTTCCTCGATAATACGCCGGACATGGGTCAACATATCCGCGCGTTCCGCCGAAGTTTCGGGCCCGGCGTGGGTGTCTGCGAGCAGTCCGGGCGGGGGAGGAACGTCTTCATTTTCCGTAAGTTCATCCAACGATGAATCGCGCCAGCGTTTGCGCCGCAGTTCAGTCAGGGCGATCCGCACGGCGATCTTGTGCACCCACGTGGTGAATTGACTGCGTCCCTCGAAGGTGCCGAGTTGGTCGAGCACGCGCAGGAGGGTCTCTTGTGTGACTTCCTCCACGAGGGCATTAAATTGTGGTTGGTCGGGAGACAGCCAGCGCGACAGGGCGTAGGGCAAGCCTTTTTGAATCACCGCGCGCAGATCTTCGAGAGCGGTTTCGCGTTCCAATCCCGATGCCCTGAGTTCTGCGAGCCATTGTTCATTCGTCCGTGAGGTCATGATCGAAAATTATAAAGCAAGTTTGAGTTGTTTTGTCGCATTTCTTACTACTCTCTTATACATTAGGAATGACGCAGTTGAACCTGTTGCGCGCCAACTGCGTAAGTCCTGCACAAAACAAAAAACGAGTCAAACCGACTCGTTTTTTGTTTTGTGGGCGCTAAGGGACTCGAACCCCTGGCCTCATCTGTGTGATAGATGCGCTCTAACCAACTGAGCTAAGCGCCCTTTCTTGTTGCGGGTGACGGCATTATAGCCGAGATAAAGTTCTTCGGCAAGACGCTATTTGCATACTCGCTCGTGTGTGGTTCCTCCATTATGGCGGCGGCAGCACATCCCACGGGTTGACCCAGGATGAGATGGCGCGGATCTCAAAATGCAGGTGTGAACCGCTTGACCGCCCTGTGTTGCCGATGATGCCGATCAGGTCTCCCTGTCCGACGCTTTGTCCGCACACCACGCTGATTCCGCTGAGGTGCGCATAGAGCGATTGGAAGTTATTCCCATGATCCACCATGATCATATTGCCGTACCCGTAGTTGTTCCAGCCCGCATACACGATCACGCCAGCGTCTGTGGCGTATGCGCCTTCGCCCTCATTGCCGGCGATGTCGATACCCCAGTGATTTGTGCCGGGCGAATAATCGAAACCGGAGCGGGCGTGCTGGCTTGCGGGCCAAACGAATGTTCCAAAACCTACTGCGCCTCCGGTCACCGGTTCGCATGCGCCGGGTCCCAACACGCGCGCCGAAGCGGGGTTTTCGCGCGTCACCCCGAGCGGGGCGCTCCATGAAATGAACTCGCGTTTTCCGCCCGGCACGATCAGCCAGGTGCCCGGGGCAATGTTGGGAGCGGCGAAGTCGCCAACGGTGGCGGGATCCAGCTCATTCGGCGCGTAATTGATGATGTCTTCCGGGGTCACGCCATAATATTTTGCCACGCCGTTCAACCCCTCGCCTTGTTGCCATTCATGATACGTTCCATTGACGGGGAGGATACTCAATTCCTGCCCGGGCTTCAACGAGTGCGGGTTATCGAGTAAGGTGTAATAGTTGCTCCAGAGAACGGTTTGCGGTTCGAGCCCGTAATTTTGGGCAATGCCAAAGATCGTATCGCCTTCGACAACCGTATATTCGATCACCTTCTCGCGCGGACGCGAGGGGATCGTGGTATGCACTTGCGCAAGACGCGGAACTCCGCCGAATGAATTTTCCCCGCCGATGGATTCGATTCCCGCCACGATGACAGGCGCCTCAGTTGCCTGAGAGAGCGCCTCAGCCCCGGCGGGAACGTTCTGCGCGAAGAAGCCCCGCGCGAGCCAGATGACCGCGCCGATCAACGCGATCGACAACATCAGCGTTCCGATGCGAAAGAACGATTCACCCAGCCCAATGCCGACCAGTGTTTCAGTAATGCGCGCGAACACCCCGCGCTTTTCGTTATTGCTCATAGGCGTATGCTCAAAATTATCATAACACGTTCAAAAAATCGAAGTCAACCACGCCGCTCGAACGCTAACCTGACGTTAAGCCGCCGACCTGCGCGCGGCGGGGAAAAACAGCTGAATCCCGCCCAAACCGAATAAGCACACCACTCCGCAGACCATGGCGGTGACTGGGAGCGAAAGGTTTTGCGTCATCCAGCCGATCAGCAAACTCCCGAACGGCGCGATGCCCTGAAACGACCATAAGTACACGCTATACACGCGCCCGCGCAAATCATTTGCCACTTGTGTTTGGAGCAGGGTATTCATGGTGGCAAATTGAGTCACGCCGCCCCAGCCCATGAGCGCTACCAGCGCGACTGCAAACCAAAACCGATTCAAAAATGCGATGCCCAACAATCCGACAATGAAAGCCGCTTCTCCCAAAACGAGCCGCGCTCCCCTCTGATGCGCGGAATTGTTGAACGCGATCGACAAAGCCGCCGTGAGCGCGCCAGACCCCAGCGCGAGATACAACGCGCTATTGCGGGCATCCACAATGGATTTGGTGTCGCCGACCTGCGCAAGAACATCTTTTGCCAGCACGGGGATCTGTTGCATGACCGGCATTCCGAAAAGTCCCAGTATGGCGGCGAGCAAAATGATTGCCGCGATATTGCGATGCGCGAGAATGTACCTGCCTCCATCCAGAAAATCACGGGCAATCGATTGATTCGACGGAGTCGGTTCCACTCTGTGCATCAACCGAACCGAAAACAAACTGATGAGTATCGCCCCGAAACTCAAGGCGTTCAACAAGAATATCCACCCTTCTCCGTTTGAGGGCAGAATCAAGAGCAAGGGCGCCGCTAGGGCAGGACCAAGCACACGCGACATGTTGAAAGCCGTCGATTGCAACGCGATGGCATTGGGCAAAAGGTCCCCGCCAACCAGTTCGATCAGCATGGATTGCCGCGCAGTGATCTCGAAAGTGGTGGCGATTCCCAAGACCATCGAAAGAACAATGATATGCCAGATTTGGATTCTTCCGGTCAGGGTAAGAACAGCCAGAACGAGAGTCTCGATCATCATCACTGCCTGCAGAATCATGACCGCTTTACGTTTATCCCACCGTTCGACTAACACGCCGGAAGGAAATGCCAGAAAAAAAGTAGGCAGGGCGAATGCAAACCCGATCACGCCCAAATCGAGAGGGCGCCCGCTGAGGCGATAAGCGAGAAGAGGCTGGGCAGTGTTCTGCATGGATGTTCCCACCAGCGAGAGCAAATGTCCCAGCCAGAAAATCGCAAAGTCGCGCGAGGTCAGCGCCGGGAATCGCCCGGCGAGCGATAATCGAATTTGATGAATCATAACGCGGATCGCACAGCGAAATTCATTTTGCGCCCTTGCCGCGCTCGTCGGGGCGAAAGAATGAACTGTGAGAACTCCCTATAAAATTTCGGACTCCTCTGCGGCAGAGGCTCTTTTACCGCGCCTTTCCGAAGCGCGCTTACAGGCTACTTCGCCGGCGCGACCAGTTCGGGCTTATCGTTCGACGCCTTGTTGACCAGCGCGCTGACCGGGTATGCATCCATCATCTCGGCGGGGAAAGGTTTGATGATGGGAAGCAGTTGGTCGGGTGTTTGCGGCGAAGGGTCGAGCCATTTGGCGTAGTCGCGCGGGTGCACGATGACCGGCATACGGTCGTGGATCATTTCCATCAACTCGTTTGGTCCGGTGGTGATGAGCGCGCAGGTTTTGATCGAAGACCCATCCGGGCTGTTCCACGTATCCCACAAGCCCGCAATGGCAAACGGCTGGCGGTCCTTCATGTGGATATAAAACGGCGTTTTCGTTTTCTTGCCGGGTTGCGCTTTCCACTCGTAAAAACCATCGGCGAGCACCAGACAGCGTTTGTATTTCAAACTGCCGCGAAACGACGGCTTTTCGGCAACCGTTTCGCCGCGCGCGTTGATCAGGCGGGCGCCAATGCCGGGGTCTTTCGCCCACATGGGAATCAGCCCCCACACAAAAAAATCTGCCTTGAACTTTTCCGTGTTCGGGATCGCCAGCACAGGCTGGGTTGGCGCGATATTGAATCGCGGCGCAAATTTTTTCGGAAATGTATAGTTGCCGAATTTTTCCTGTAATTCAGCGGGGTCAACCGTCAATGTAAATCGTCCGCACATTAGTTCCTCAACTTCCTGAAATCGCCATCGCGTTTGGTAAAGCCGATCGCGTCAAAATGTTCGAGCAAAGCCTGCGCATACTTTCGGCTGGTGTTGAATGTGTCTCTGACTTCCGCGAGCGAAATTTTACCGTGTGTCTCGATACTGCGCTTGATCTTTTCCTTCATGGAATCATAATCGGATGCGCGAAATATGACATCGGCTGACACCGGCATAAATTCGCCGAGTTCGATCAGCGCGTTAAGGACATCCTCTCCAACTTCTGCCTGGCAATCCTTGACGCTCGGCGGGCTGAACGGATTTGCCTCAAACTTGCGCTTCATTTTCTCAAGTGTTGCCTGCTCGCCCGCCGTGAAGCGGACCTCATGCCCCGGCAGGGAAATCGTTGAGGCGTGATCCACGATCGAACGCTCGGCGCCCATTCGCGCAAGAACAGCGTTAAAAATACGCGGCGTCACCTTCAATTTGCTTTTGAGTTCTTCGCGCGGTATGCCGCGCCGCAGTGGAAAAGACTGATGATGCTCTTCAACGAGGCGGGCGATCTGTTCGCGCAGTTGACTCCAATGCTTCATTGTGCCCGCGAGAATTTCACTGTTGGCTGTGAGTTGCCCGCTTTCGAGAAGCACAAGGGTATTCCTATTCAACAATTGCGGCAGTGAATCTTCGGCGATGCGCGCATCCAGCCGCGAGCGCAAAACGATTTCTTTGATGGGCGCGATGCCGAGGGCGTTCGCGGCTTCGAGTAGAACCTCTACGGGCGAGCCTTCTGCCAGCGACTCCAATGATCGCAACACGGATTCGTCGAAGCGTTTATGCCTGCCCTTGGGCTGGTGATCCACGATCCTGCCGCCGCCTAAAGTTTCGCCGGGCGACGGGCGCCGCAGGATATAACGGTCGCCGCGCGCGGCAACGACCGGCTCGCGTAGTTCAAGTTGTATCCAACCTTCGCTACCGGGCTGTACCTCTTCGGTTCCCAACAATCGAACTGTGGCAATTGCCTCGCTTGCGCCGACAAAGAATTTGACCTCGTCGTTGTGTTTCAAGCCTGTCGTCGCATCGTTTAGTATTCGGATTCGCGCGTCGAGTCTGCGGGCAGGTTGATATTGATTCGGACGGGCGAGCACATCTCCCCGGCGGACGGATTCCGCTTCCACGCCGGAGATGTTCACTGCGGTGCGCGAGCCAGGGATGGCGATGTCCTCTTTTTTCTTGTGAGTTTGCAAACCGCGCACTCTTCCTTTAATTCCGGTGGGCAGAATTTCAACTTCATCGCCCACCTTTAATTGCCCATCGCTCAAGGTGCCGGTGACGACTGTGCCGAACCCGCTCATGCTAAAGACGCGGTCGATCGGCAGGCGGGGACGGTTGAGATCGGGGCGGGCGGGTTGACTTCCCAGCAGAGATTGGAGATTGGAAATTAAATCATCGAGTCCTGTTTTTGTCCTGGCAGAAACGCGGACGATGGGCGCGTCGCGCAGGGCGGTGTCCTTCACGATGGCGCGAATGTCGGCTTCGAGCAGATCAAGCCACCCTGGGTCTGAAGCGAGGTCGCATTTGGTTAGCGCGATCAAGCCGGCGGGAATCTCCAGCAAATCCAAAATGGCGAGATGTTCTTTTGTTTGCGGCATCACGCCCTCATCTGCGGCGATGATGAGGAGCGCGGCGTCGAGTCCGCCTACGCCTGCCAGCATGTTTTCGATGAAATCGCGGTGACCCGGCGCGTCCACAATACCGATCTCTTCTCCGCCTGGCAGGGTGAGCCAGCCAAAGCCAAGTTCGATGGTCATTTCGCGCGCCTGTTCTTCTTTGAGGCGGTCGGGATGTGTGCCCGTGAGCGCGGCTATGAGCGTGGATTTTCCGTGATCAACGTGACCGGCTGTTCCGATGACTCGCATGAAAATAAAATCTTTCCACCCTCGTTACACCAGGGCAGGTTTTTCGCTTTTCCTGACCATGAAGGATGAAAGAGGAATAACATGATGAAAAATTGAGATTGCTCTATTTTTTACTTTTTTTCGCAGTTTTGCCGTGACCCATAATGCGCTCATACGCGGACATCCACTCGTGCGCCACGTTCATCAATTCCTGAAGTTGTTGCTCGGTGGCATCCGTCGTTTGGTGGACTTGGTCTTGTATGGTTTGGATCGATTCGACCAGCGGGTCGATGCGTTCCTCCAACTTTTGCATCACGCGGCGGACATCTTTTGTGCCTTCGTCTTGCGAGAGGGTGTAGCCCGTCCAACGTTTCTGGTCGTCGGCTTTGAAGGTTACCCATTCCTGCCGCAGGCGGTCTTCGGTCAGGCGTTGCATTTCGGTCACTTCGTTGATACGTCGTTCGAGTTTGGTGTTGAGTTCGTTGTAGGTCTCCTGCGCTTTCTTCGCGGAGCGCAGGGTTTCCTCGAGTTGAAGGATCTGGTGATCGAGCGTCTCGGCTTGTTGTTTCACCGTGTCGAATTTTTCCTTCCATTCTTTGTAGGTGTGTTCGCGGTCGATCTGCGCAACGGTCTGGCTTTCGATAAATACGGTCTGCGCCCTCTTGCGTTCAGATTCAGAGAGCATGAGTTCGTTCATGCGACTGTCGATGGTTTTCAACCCGTCTGCGCTGAGGTCTGCCTTCGCGCGGGCTTCGTCGATTCGTTTGCGAACGGCGGTCAACTCGCCGTGCAGGTCGGCGACTCGTTTTGTGTCTTGTTTGCGCGCCTCTTCAAATGCTTTTTGCGAACGCAGGGCTTCATCGGCGGCGCGGACGGCGTTGTCGATCAGGGGGGGGAATTCCTTGATGGCGAGTTGCAGGCGGGCATCTTCGTTGGGCAGGGCTTTGAGTTGCCTCTTGATCTCGGTAAGGTCGGTGGCTTTTTTTAACGCCTCGAGCGATTTTGTCAGCGGCTCCAAATCCTGGGCGTGTCGCTTGATCAATTCCTTTTCGCGTTTCTCGATCCGTTTCTCAACCGTGTCGATCGCCTTGTTCATATCTTCGCGTTGTTTGGCGAAGATCGAGTCGAATTGGTCCAGCCGCGCCGCGGTGGATGCGACATCCGCGATCTGTTTGTTCAGCGGCTTGATCTGTTTGGCAACCGCGTCGATGTTTCCCTCTAACGCGGCCATGCGTTCTTCGAGCGCGACGATGGTCCTGCGTGTTTTACGATGCTCGTCATCCAGCCAGGCAATGCGTTTTACGATCTGTTCAAAATCCATAACTTCCTCCGAAATCAGGCAGGATTATACCGTAGCCATCCTAACGACCCAGATGCTCGAACATCAACGGGAGTTGCGCGAGAAAAACTTGCACGGTCTGTGGGAACAACCCCAGGATGAACAGCCCGATCATCCCCAACCCAAGCATGATCATCTGCGGGAGGTTTTCGCGCGGTTTCCAACTGGCGAACTCATCTGCCATCGCGAACACCGCCAGCGAACGAACGGCGCTCACCAGAAACCCGGCAATGCCAATGCCCATCCAAACGGCAGAGACGGAGGATACGCGCGAAATATTTTCCCAAAGAGCCAGGCGCGGCGGAAAACTTGCCAGGAGGGGGAACGCGCCTGTGGATAACGTGGCGAGGACGATTCCCGTTGCGGCAAACGGCGTATTCCTCAACATGCCGCGTGTGGAGGAAAAGCGCATCGTTTCGGCGTTTTCCTTGATGATGTTCAGCGCGAGCGACCATAAGGCGAGAGTTAACGCGCGCGCGGGTATCAATAAGAACAGGATCGGGATACCCAGCCGCGAATCAACGCTGAGCGCCAGAATGGAGAGCCCGGTTTCTACGACAGACGCATACGCCATGATGCGTCCGAAGTGACGTTGAAAAGCCGCCCACAGCCCGCCTGTCGTTACCATGAGCAAGCCGGCAAATTGGAGCGCTGAAATGAGTTGCGGCGAGGAGCGTATCCACGAATAGCGGTCGAGGAACCCCGCTCCGAAGAGGATCGTGATGGTGGGCAGAATCCACAACAGGAAGCCGACCGTAAATGGAGACGACTCCTCCATTAGCATGGGAATCCAGTTGTATAGAGGGAAGATTGCGAGCAGGAACGCGAAGCCCAGTCCCAGCACCGAAGCGGATTGCGCCGCGAGAGCGAGGTCGCCGGGGCTGGCTTCTACGCCGGCGAGCAACCAGCCTGCCAATAAAATGAACGGCATGGCAAGCGTCTGATAGATCAAGAATCGAACGATGCCTTTGCCGGGCGTTGCATACAAGGAGGAGAGCATGGGTATCGATATGAGTATCGCCATCTCGATAAATAATGCCGCATAGAGGAACGGTTGCACTGCCAGCGCGGCGACCATCAAAGCGGTGACCATGAGTCCGACGGGTACCACGCGCGCTGAGCGCTCAGCCGCCAACGACCCAAAAAACCAGAGTGATGAGCCGGCGTAGATCAACGCGAGTAATGAACCCTCGGCGGGCGAGATCAAGAGCGCGCGCCCAAGGACGGATATGGACGAATCGATTTTTACGGAGAATTCTCCAACCCGCAACGCCGTTTCGATCGGGACGAACTGCGCGATCAGCGCGAGGAGAACGGCAAGCGTTCCTCCGAGCGCGCTGATGGCGCGCGCGTTCCGGATGAATAGAAGTAGAACGCCAAACCCGAGCGGTACGAAGATCCAAAGCGTGGGCGCGTTTGTGGTCACAACGCCTCCGGTTCACGGTGTTGCGAAGCGATCATCAAGTATGAGCCGACCAACGCCAGCCCCAGGTTGATGACCACTAGCAGGGCAACCACCAGCGCGGAAGTTTCGACGGAGGAGTAGATGATTTCAAAACCGGCAATGACGGTGAGCAAGCCCTGTGTTACGCGCAGGATTTGCGCAGTGATTCCCAGGTGAAGTAACCCCAAGCCAGCCAGCAATAATCCGCCCGCGGTGACTGCCGCGCCGGCATCAGCCATGATGTTGTTGATCGAGGGCGTTGCGCCTGCCACGATCAAGACAACCATCCCTGCGGCGAACAGGCTGAACAGCCTTCCGCGGGGCCAGAGATTTTCCTCTGAATCATTTTCTCTCAAGTCAGAGCGTGTCATGCCGAGGATCGCGGAGCACATCCACCCGGTCACCACTTTGACAGAAGCCATGCCAAGCGGCAAATGGGGGAGGAGCAGGATGAACATGGCGAGATATTGCGCGGCAAGAAAGGTGATGCTGAGCCGCCAGTCTCGCGCGATGAGTAATCCTACCGAGGTGACGAGGATGACAACGACCGCAACCCAGACAAGGATATTCATCTCAAGGAATCCTTTGAGTGAAGAAAGAGATGAAGAGGGCGAGGAAGAGCAAGGTCCACATAATACCGCCGTCGCCTTCGAGGATGTTCGAGAAGGTATTGCTCAGCCTGCCCAGTTGGCGATATATACTCCACACGGATTGATATAGCCAATCGAGCCACGTCAGGTTGGCGGGGCGCACCCAATGCGCGCGGACCGGGTTAAGGATGCGAATACGTGGGGTGAGCCAGATCAAGCCGACCGTGAGGGCAGAGGCGAGGAGTCCCGCGATCACGTTGCCAAGGTGAAGCGAGCCGTCCCAGCCGAACCATCCTAGAAAGACGATCACCGCCAACAGTAAGATGATTCCGATCGGGTAGATGTTTTTTCCCCACGGCGGTTGGTCTTCGTAATATTCGCGCGATGTGGGTGGGCGAAGGATGTGTCGGATAAACCCGGACATAAGCATGGCTTGCGCAAGCAGGAGCGGAAGCCATGCGAGGAGGAAGCCGGTTCCGCCGGCCCAGCCGCTGGCGGTCAGTGAAAATGGGAGGGTGGAAATTCCAAACACCGCGACCCATAGCGAGCGCGTGAGCCACTTGTTCGGCTCAGAGGATAAAAATAAAACGCCGCCGCACAGGATGAGCGCGCAACTCCATGCCGCCGCGCCGATGGGATTTGAGCGCAAGGCGGCGGCAACTGCCAGCGAGCCGACGCCGATCAACCAGAACGGACGACCTGTTAATTCATCAGGGGCGCGCAACCACATCCACCCGCCATATAGCGCGGCGAAAGCGATGATCATAAGAATGTGCGGGGCGAACGGCGAAGTAATGCTGCCGGCGGAGATGCGCGCCAGCAATATGAGGCTGGAGCCGGCGGAGATCATCCGCAACACGGTGCCGAAGCCTCGTCGTAATGCGGACCGGCCGGGATAGGGAAGGTGAAGAGGCAGAACGCCGATCCGTAATGCCGCGGCAAGCGGGAGAAATAAAGAGGCTTGCGAGGTCAATGCGTGGAAATCGAGCGCAACCCCTTGAGCCGCGCTTGACACATTTGCCCACAGCAAAACCATGACGCCTGTGATGCGCGCCGCGAATGAAACCACGACTCGCTCGCCCAGCGCTGGCTCCTCGACAAAACGTAGTTGAACGATCAAGTCGACGAGATCGATCGCCGCCCAGATCAACGCCAGCGTCACCGGGTTATTCGCGACAGCGGCAAGCGTTCCCAGCGAGCAAAGCGCGAGCGCGCCAACCCAACTTAACGCGCTGGGAAAATTGCTCCTTACCACCGATGTGAGGATCACAGAGAATGTGAGCGTGATCATGCTTAGGGCAAACATCCAGGCGGCCGAGTCGGTGACGAAGGTTGGCGATTGAGAAAACAACGAGACGGGTTGCCAGATCAGGAATTGCAAACGGTCCGTCTTGTTGATCCATGCGAAAACGCTTGCCCATGCGAGAAACGATCCGCTAACGGCAATCAACCATGTGTAGCGGGCGGCGGGTAAAAAAATCCGCACGACCAACACCAGCAGAGCGGTAACGAGAAGAATGCCAACTGTGATGAGAATGAACATGCGACAGGTATTTTATCAGGTTTGACCCGCTCGTCTCTTTAAGGGAGCGGCTATTTGGGCGCGCAAAGCCGCGGAGTCCGCAGAGAATCTGAGATTTTTCTACCTACCTGACAGTTTTAAAAATGGGACGCAGAATAACGCTGATCAACGCGGATTTTTCAAAAAACGGGCAAAAAAAGTTTTTATCGGCGTTTTCAGCGCGCTTCGCTGTCAGCGTCCAAAAAAGGAAAGTGTCGGGTAGTTTGAGATTTTTTCTCTGCGGTCTCGGCGTTCTCTGTGGCAAAGAGGGTTTGCGCGCTTGTTTCGCCACTCCCCTCTTTGATAGGGAATTGAAACGAGCGGGATTTGCATCAATACTTATTTGTTGTAAAATCCCGCCATGCGTTTTTTACACCTCGCCGTGATTTCCGTGTTGCTTTTCCTTACAGGTTGCAATGCGGCGGCAGATCATGTTTCTGCCGAAGAGATTTCCTCCCCAACGCCTTTTCAACCCCTGACGAATAGCGCTTCAGACACCCCTGCTTCTGATTCGGCTCCCACACCGGTGGACCTGCCCACGCTCGCCCCGCTTCTGCCCACGCCGACCCCGTTCCTCATCCTGCCGCAATACATCCCCGCCGATGCGATGGTGCCAGCCTTCACTGTGACCTCCACGTTGAATCCATTAACCGGCTTGCCACCCGTCGACCCGGCTTTGTTACAACGCCGTCCGATGGCGATCAAAGTGGCTAACTATCCGCGCTACATGCGCCCGCAATCCGGTCTTACGCTTGCAGACCAGGTTTTTGAATACTACATCGAAGACGGTTTGACGCGTTTCATCGCGGTCTTTTATGGCAACGATTCGGAATGGGTGGGACCCGTTCGCTCCGGGCGTTACTTCGATGAGCATGTGCAGCGCATGTATCACGCCTTCCTGGTGTTCAAATTTGCCGACCCGCGCGAATTGGGATATTTTCAAGGGAGCGAATTTGCCGATCTCTTACTCACGCCGACAAACGGCTCGTGTCCGCCCTTCCACTTTTTAACGGAACGCGAACAGACGGTCGAGCCGTATAACAATTCATATTTCAATACCACCCTCATGGCAGATTGCGCCTCGCGCGGCGGAAAAGACAACTCGCCTCAGATTATCCGCGATGGGCTGTTCGACGCCGCGCCTCCGCTGGCGGGATTGGGCGGAATCAAAGTCTCCACTTTCTACTCCGTCGATTCATATCATTACTGGCTCTACAGTCCGCAAGACCAGCAATATTATCGCTATCAAGAAACCGCCGATGTGCGCGACGGCAAGGAAGGCTCCTTTGCGCCGCTTGTAGACCGCGTCACATCGCAACATGTTCATGCGGCGAATGTGGTCGTCATGCTTGCGTATCATTCTTTCGCCAATGAGTACGATGAAGACGACGAGGTCTTCAAAATCGACATGACAGGTTCTGGCGAAGCCTACGTATTCCGCGATGGAGTGGGGATACCGGCAAAATGGTATCGGACCAACCTAGACCAGCCGCTCTACTTCGCCACGCTGGATGGCGCGCCCATTTACCTGCGACCGGGCATCACATTTTACGAAGTGATCGGCTCGCGGTCGTTCGTCGATCAAGCCAGCGGTGAATGGAATTTTCGACACGACCCGCCGTAATTGGCGTATCATTGCGACATGTCTGCCTTCCAACTCGCCACTCTCTCCCAATCCTCCCTGCAAGATTACGTGGACTGCGCGCGGCGCTTCCAACTCCGCTATGTGGAGCGGCTTGCCTATCCCGCCGTCGAGTCGGAGCCTGCGCTGGAGAATGAACAGCATCAGCGCGAAGGAGAATTTTTCCATCGCCTCGCGCAACAATATTTGGTTGGCATTCCGCGCGAACAGGTAAGCAAACTGGCGAACACGCCGAACCTGCAACGCTGGTGGGGAAATTTTTCAAACGCGATAGACCTGTTAGGTTTTAAAAACCTAACAGGTCTCTACCCCGAAGCCACCCTCTCCGCGCCTCTAGGAAACTTTCGTTTGCTCGCCAAATACGATCTCATCACCCTGCACGAAAACAAAGCGACGATCTACGATTGGAAAACGTATCGCAAACGTCCGCGCAACGAATGGCTCGCCGCGCGGATGCAGACCCGCGTCTATCGCGCGTTGCTCGTTCACGCGGGCGCGCATCTCAACAATGGGCGTCCCTTCGAGCCTGAACAGATCGAGATGGTTTACTGGTTTGCGGATTTCCCCAACGACCCCGCGCGATTCGCGTACACGTCCGCGCAATATAAACGGGATTGGGACTTGCTCCTCAAACTTGCGGATGAAATAAATTCCGCTTCTTCCTTCCCTCTAACTGACGACGCCACCCGCTGCCTTTATTGCCCTTACAGATCGTACTGCGAGCGTGGAGTCCGCGCGGGAGAGGCGGGCGAAGCCGAAGCAGAGACAGAAGCGGAAGAGTTATTCGACGTCAACTTCGAGCAGGTTGGGGAAATTTCTTTTTGAAGCGTGGGACAAATTTAAATTTGTCCTACGGCACATACACCCCAATGTGGTTTGCAACAGGGCGTTCTCGCCCGGGGATGTAATTATCAATCGGGGAATTGAGGATCACAGGCTCGCCGTTATCGCCCTCGATCACCAGCGTGGACGACCCTCCCCCATCGAGACTCATCGCAGTGTACACGCCTTGATCAATCAGCAGTTGCGCAAGATCGGAAAATGTGATGCCCGAGCTGTAAAACGGCTGGCGACCATCCACGACGATGAGATACACATATCGCCCATTTTTGTTTAATCCAATCGCCGTGCGCGGATCGAGTTCGGAATCGTTGAGTCCAGCCAAGGGCTGACCTTGCAACACGATCATCCTATCGCCTGAGATCGCGTTGTAGACTCGGTTCGGCTTGTCGTTAAAACTGAACGCGTTGCGGCGACTGATGTACAACGTGGGACGTTCACCCTCATCCAACTCGACGCCCTTCCAATAATCGTCACCGCTCGATGCCGCGAACCCCAGCGGCGCGACGGGATCGCCCACATGGGGATAATAATCCGCAGGACCGCGCGACCACCATGGAGTAAAGCCATCGCCGTTGATGGCGATCTGCACGCCGAACTCATCGAGGAATTGCGATGTGGTTCGCGCATTTAGCGGTGTTTCGCTTTTTGAGTCGGCAGGTGTGATGAGAAATTGAATCCCCTTCGTCTTTGTGTCAATCTTGATGATGTGCGCGATCATCGCGTTGGGAAAATATCTCACCACGCGCTGATATGTCACGCCTTCGTAAAGGGTTTCCTTGGCGGGAATGGGCGCGGGTCTATTTCGTCCGAGGAAAACGAAATACGCTGCCACGAACAGAACAACCGCTGCAATGATCGCAACGCTAACCCTTGCGATTTTTCTTTTCTTCATAGTTGGGATTCTCAAAACGAAGCCAATTACTATTTACCAATTAGGCTCTACCGTTTTTAACGGGAAACCTTTTTTTCAAACACAAAGGACACGACGGTCACAAAGGAAAACCCAAGGAATCTAGGCTCTTTTTTTTGCCTTTGTGTACTTTGTGCCCTTCGTGGTGAAGCTCTTTCCCGTTAATTACGGGAGACCCACCAATTACTAATCACTGATAACTGATCACTTCTTCACTCACCCTACACCACTTCCCCCTCCGCCATCCTCATCGTCTTAAACGACTCAATCGCCACCTCCAGCATGGACGTGTCGGGTTCGCGCGTGGTTAACGATTGCAGGGCAAGATTCGGTTTGATGATGAAACGCACGAAGGGGTTGGTCAAATTGTTGGCGGTCCAGCGGATGAATTCCACCGCAAGACCCGCAATGACAGGGATCAACAAGACGCGGCTCGCAAGTCGCCACCAAAACTCCATGTCGCCAAACAGACTGTGAACGAGAATGGATAACAGAACGAACGTCAGCATGAACGCCGTGCCGCAACGCGGATGCTCCAGCGGAAATTTCGCCACGTTCTCAGGTGTCAGTTCCACACCCGCTTCATAAGCATTGATGGTTTTATGTTCCGCGCCATGATAGCCAAATAGACGTTTGACATCGGGCATGAATCCAATTCCCCAAATGTAGCCGACGAGCAGGACGAGCCTCACCAAGCCTTCCAGCAAATTATGCGCGAGGTTATGCCAGCCGAGATAATGTTCCGCCGCGCCGCCGACACTGGCGGGAAGAAGTATAAATAACGCGACCCCAATCGCCAGCGAGGTTGCAAGCGTGAGATACAACGCGGGACCTTCGAGCTTTTCTTCTTCGCCTGTTTGTGTGTTGGCAGAAATGGTCAGCGCGCGCATTCCCAATCCCAGCGCGTCCCATAACAGGATCGTGCCACGCAAAAACGGAATCTTCGCAATGCGCGAACGATAGACCGCCGCGAGACTTTCCTTGTGAACGACGATGTCCCCGTTCGGCGCGCGCATGGCAATGGCGAACGCTTTTTGTCCGCGCATCATCACGCCTTCGATGACGGCTTGTCCGCCGTAGGTAATGATCTTATCTTCCATTTTTTTTGATTCACCACGAAGGCTTGCGAAGAACACAAAGGAAAACCTTTGGGTTTAAAACCTTCGTGACCTTTGTGTCCTTTGTGTTAGAAATTATTTCAAATTGTAGATCGTATGAACCAGCGCATCAATACCTTTGCGCCACGTGGGCAGGTGCAACTTTTCATTCGGCGAATGCGCGTTATCTTCGGGCAGACCAAAGCCGGTCAATACCGAGTCCACGCCGACGTATTCCTGCAACTGCACAACGACGCCGATCGAGCCGCCCTCGCGTTTGAACAGCGGACGCTTGCCCCACGCTTGTTCGAGTCCCTTCGCTGTTGCCTGCACGCCCAGGCTGTCGCGCTCCGTGATCGCCGCGCCCGAGCCGGTGATGATCTTCACCTCCGAGCGGATCGTCTTTGGCGTGTTGGCTTTTACATATTTGATCATCGCCTTTTCGATCAACTCCGGCGTTTGGTCTGGCACGAGGCGGCAGGATATTTTCGCCATCGCCCACGCGGGGAGGACAGTCTTCGATCCTTCGCCGGTGAAGCCTGACAGCAAGCCATTGACCTCCAACGTCGGGCGAATGCTTACCCGCTCTTCGGGCGTGTACTCGGGTTCGCCCCACAACGCCGGGACGCCGGTCATGTTGATGATGTCCTTTGGCTTGATCGGCAAGCGCGCAATTTCGGTGCGTTCGGCTTTGCCCGCCTTACGTACTTTGTCGTAAAAGCCGGGCAAGGTGATGCGTCCTTTTTTGTCGTGCATGCCCGCGATCAATTCGACGAGCGCTTGCGCGGGGTTGTGGATCGTCCCGCCGAACAGACCGGAGTGCAGGTCGCGGTTGGGACCGTACATGCGGATTTCAAAATACGCAAGACCGCGCAATCCGTACGTGATGGTCGGCAAGTCCGCGCCGATCATGCCGGCGTCGGGGTTGATACAAAAATCCGCTTTGAGCATCTCGGCATTTTTCTTGATGAACTCGCCGAGATTCTTCGAGCCGATCTCCTCTTCGCCTTCGATCAGCCATTTGATGTTCACGGGCAATCCGCCCGTCCGCGCAACCGACTCGACCGCCTTCATCGAGGCGATCACTTGTCCCTTCATATCGGATGAGCCGCGCGCGTATAAATTTTCTCCGCGCACTTCGGCTTTGAACGGATCGGTTGTCCACAGATCGAGCGGGTCAACGGGTTGCACGTCGTAGTGACCATAGATGAGGACGGTCGGCGCGTCTTTCCCCGCTTTGAGCGACTCGCCGTAGACTGCGGGATGCCCGCCCGTCGGCATGACGCGGACGTTATCCATCCCGATTGATTTCAATTGCGCGGCAGTCCATTCTGCGCAACGGAGCGTATCCGCGTTGTGTTCGGGGCTGGTCGAGATCGAGGGAATCGCGAGGAATTGTTTCAACTCCTCAATGAATCGTTCATTGTTCTGGTGAGCATATTCAAGCGCGGTTTGTCGTGAGTCGGTCATTGGTGGTCTCCGAATATTGATCGTGTTGTAGTGGCGACTTCAGTCGCCCTTTTCACATAACGACTGTAGTCGTTACTACGGTTTTATCACGGCGAAGGGGTTTCTGTTACATCTTGCAATGCGCGGCGCGTTAGCAAAAACCATTGAGTGAAGGTCGCAAATCGGTCACTGGGATCGTATAACGGCGCAACCTGCGCGCCTTGCACTTGCGCGTCCACGCCATACGAGTAAACAGGAATGTACAAAGGCAACGCGGGCAATTCTTTTGCAAAGATCACTTGAAAGTTGCGATACAAACGCGTACGCAATGAATAATCGGCGGTGACGCGCGCTTGCTCGAGATATTCGCTCGCTGGACGATTATCCCAACCGGAGTAATTTTGTCCGCTGGCGGCTTCGGCTTGATGCCAGAATGGGTAGGGGTCGGGGTCGGGGGTGTGGGAAAGGTTGAGGTCCACGAGAGCAGATTGATAGGCGCGCGAGGCGAGCGCATTCAAGACAAGTTGTTCGTAGGGCATTGCTTGCAATTCCACGCGGACTCCGATCTTCGCCCATTGGGTTTGAATCGTCTCGGCGATCTGGGTGTGAAGCGCGTCGTCTGGGTGCAACATCGTGAATGTCATCGGCGCGCCGTCCTTCGAGCGCACTTCGCCTCCGCCGGCGGGAATCACATATCCTTCGGCTTTGAGAATGGATGCGGCTGTTTCGGGATCGTACTCGAAATGATCGGTGCCGTCAAAAAATGCCCATGAACTCGGCAGGATTGGGCTGTGGGCGATGATCGCCTGCCCTTGAAGAAATTTGTTGACGATGAGGGACCGATTCAATCCCAGCATGAGCGCGCGCCGCACTTTTGCGTCTTGCAAAAACGCCACCTCGGGGTTGGTGAGGTTGAATAGGACGAAACTAATCTGAGGCAGTTGACTGGTGTACACCGCAAGGTTCGGCTCTTCGAGAGCGGCGAACAGTGAATCGCCTGTGAGGCGGCTGACTGCCAACACATCGCCTTGATTGTAGGCGTCTAGCGCGTCGGCGGACGTGTCGTAGTACCGGAACACCACTTGCTCGATGTAGGGCGCGGCATTGTAATATTTTTCGTTGATCGTGAGCACTACGCCGCTGATCCGACTTCCCTCCACAATGAGGTGATCGAACTTGTACGGTCCCGTGCCGACCGGCTGGATGTTGAATTGCGCGTCGGGCATTTGCTCCGGCGGAATAGACTCAAGCAAGTGTTTCGGCAAAATGCCAAAGGTTAGATAATCCATGAACGGAACGTACGGTTCAGGGAGTGTGAACTTGATGTTTTTGTCGTTGAGCTTGGCGACCTCGATGCGCCCCCAAAGATCTTTGATGTCCTGCGGCACAAGCGACCCCGCGCTTTTCATGCGGTCGATCGTGAAGAGCACATCGTCGCTGGTGACCGGAGTTCCATCGTGCCAGGTCGCATTCGCGCGAATGGTGAAGTTATACACCGTGCCATCCGGCGCGACGCCCCAAGCCTCCGCCAGGTCGGCGCGCGGAATGCCGCGCTCGTCGAAGCGGACAAGCCCGCTGAAGATGAGACGGTTCACGTCGCGGTCGGCGGAGTTGTTCCAATCCAACAGCGGGTTCAACCGCCCCAGCGACCCGATCAACGCCTCGGTATACACGCCTCCCTGTTCCGGTTGCGAGACGATCGGTCCGCCTACGGTGGTGTCCTGCGATTGCTGGCTGAATAGCAACACAGCCGCGATCGCCAGCGTCACGAGAACTACCAGGATTTGCCAGCGTAATTGTTTCATGCTTGGGGAAATTTGGTCATACAAAAAGAAAGGCTCGTTCTATCCCGCGCGCTCTGCCGCGCGGATTCAAACGGGCCCTTTGCGAGAGTGGATGTTGGCTTACGAGATGATCAACAGCGCGATCACAAGCCCGAAGAAAATAACGCTCAAGACAATTGTGACCCAAAATAGCGTGCGCTCGATACCGCGGCGGGCGGTGAATACACTGCCAGCGTCGGCGCCGGTCAAGCCGCCCAGCCCCGCGCCTTTGCTCTGCAAGATGACGCTGGTGATAAGAAGCACTGAGATTATAATCAGCGCATAGTCCAAATATACTTCCATGAATTACTGCCTCCTTTTATTAAGCGGGGTCATTATACCCGCTGGGCGGAACATACGTCAAACCGAGGTCACAGGAGAGAAACTTTGAAGATGCCACCCATAGCCACAGAGCGCGCAGAGACCTCTGAGAATTTTCTCAAAATCTCTGCGGTCTCTGTGGCTGGATTTTAAACATGCAAGAGATCATCGTCAATTTACACATGCACACGCGCTACTCCGACGGGAGCGGCGTTCACAAAGACATTGCCGATGCCGCGATTCAAACCGGGCTGGATGCGGTCATCGTGACGGATCACAACGTCCTCGTGCGCGGCGTGGAGGGATACTACCGCTTCAATCGCCCCTCGACATCGCTCAGGACAAGGGGCGTCCTGCTTCTCGTTGGGCAGGAAGTACACGACCAAGCCCGCGCTCCCCAAAAGAATCACCTCCTCGTCTTCAACGCGGAGCGCGACCTCGCCACCCTTGCCGAGAATCCGCAAACGCTCATCAACGCGGTGCGCGACTCAGGCGGGATATGTTTCATCGCCCACCCCAAAGACCCCGAAGCCCCCGCCTTCCACGAAACGGATATTTCATGGGAAGACTGGGACGTTCAAAATTACACGGGCATCGAACTATGGAATGGGTTGAGCGAACTCAAAACCGTCGTGCCGACAAAATTGCACGGATTGTTTTACGCATTTTTTCCGCAATTCATCGGGCACAATCCCATCCGCGAAACACTCACCCGCTGGGACGAATTGCTCTCGCATGGACGCCCCGTCGTCGCCATCGGCGGCTCGGACGCGCACGCGATGCACATGAGCATGGGACCATTGCATCGAGTCATCTTCCCGTATGAGTTCCACTTCAAAACCATCAACACACATGTGTTCATCCCTCAGCCGCTGACGGGCGACGTTCCCACCGACAAGAAAATGATCTACGACGCGCTCGCGGCAGGACGATGTTTCGTCGCGTACGACCTGCCCGCGCCGACAAAGGGATTCGTCTTCAAAGCCAAAGGACTCGAACAATCCGCGATCATGGGTGATGAGATTTCCGTCAAAGGCGGTGTCACACTCCACGCGCATACGCCCAAGCCAGCCGATATTCACCTCCTCAAAGACGGTCAACGGATCGGCGTGTGGAAAAATTCCTACGCCGCTACGCACAACGTCAACGAAGCGGGAGTCTATCGCGTGGAAGCCTATCGGAATTACCTTGGCAGAAAACGCGGCTGGATTTTCAGCAATCCGATCTACGTGAGGTAATTCTTTTTCAACACAAAGGGCACGAAGAGCACAAAGGAAAACCAAGGGAAGGCTGTTTGCTCATCGTTCGTCCAACCTTAGTGACCGTTGTGTCCTTCGTGTTAAAAGCTCCTTATGGAATCGTTCCCCTGCAATCGTCTCGTGGTTATCGGCACAACGAGTTCAGGCAAATCCACCCTCGCAGAAAAAATCGCCAAGCGATTCGATCTCCGCTTCATCGAACTCGACGCGCTTCACTGGGAGCCAAACTGGCAGGAGGCTCCGCTGGACGTGTTCCGCGAGCGAGTGACAAAAGCAACGCAAGCCGAACGGTGGATCGTCGCGGGGAACTACAGCGTCGTCCGCGATCTGGTGTGGGCGAAAGCCGAAGCGGTCATCTGGCTCGATTATCCGTTCTTCCTTGTTCTGCGACAACTCACCCGCCGCACGTTCACTCGCTGGTGGACTCAAGAAGTCCTTTGGGACAAAAACATCGAGCCGTTTTGGGTGCATTTCAAACTCTGGTCAAAAGATTCGCTGTTCCATTGGTTGTTCGCAACCTATTGGCGCAGAAAAAGGGAAACGCCAAAATTATTGTCACTGCTAGAACATCGGCATTTGACATTGATCCATTTCAAACATCCGCGCGAAGCAGATGAATGGCTGGCGAGACTATAATAAAATCACAAGCATGTCACTCTGAGCGCCAGCGAAGAGTCTCTACGTCGATGTCGTAGATTCTTCGCTCCGCTCCATTAGACTTGAAGTAGTATTGGAGTTGCCAAACAAGGGCTGAACAAGTCTAGAGCCGCTCACGAGGCAAACG
>NZ_DBNHEF010000059.1:0-9612 GCF_057138825.1 Candidatus Defluviilinea gracilis | reverse complement strand
GGGGTCTGGTGTGCATGGCGCACAATTTACGAAAACTGGCGATCCAATGACCGCCAGTTTTTTTGTCTCTTGCTCCGTTTACGCCGTTTTCTCAACTTGTTCTTCCCCTTTTTAGACAACCCCAGGTTGATCGTTATCTTCTCATCGCGAACACACAACTCGAACTTCCCTCCCTGATCGTTGTCAACGGCTCCGCCGAGGCGCCCATCATTTTTTCCAACAGGAGCGCGTCCATCTTGCACAATTCAGGATGCCTTGCGACAATCGCCGCATACGGGCAGTGACCAAGGATCGCGCGCGGACCATCCGAGCCCGCCTCCCAACGCGCGTGATAATTCATTTGATTCAACTTCTCAACGACAAGATTCAATCGCCGAGCAATGGGTTGACTCGCGAAATCTGATTCGCCAGCCAGGCGCTTCGCCAGCGCTTCGATTCCGACGGTTCTGCCTGTCTCCGCCAATAGAGCCTCGCTCAACGCGGACAAATTATCGCCCAGCGCCGCCAGCGGGATCGAATACACCTTCTCCGGTCTGCCGCGGGCGGCGCGGAGGCGTACCGAAGCCGACTCAAGCCGCCCGTCCGAAAGAAGGATGCGTAAGTGATGTCGCACCGTCGCGGCAGACATCTTCAATCCGCGTGAAATCTCTCGCGCAGACGAAGTCCGGTATTTCGTCATGTAAGCCAATATTTTGCGTCGGACGGTTGTCACAGGCATTGTGTGATTATACTCACCTTCTTATTTATGGAAAAATATCTTTACATAAATTTGTTGACGAACTTCATTCAAGCGTTATAATCGCCGTGAAATCAAATCTCAATATTTAGGTTCGATCATGGAATTTCAAAACTATATCAACGGCAAGTGGGTCGAGGGGAAAAGCGCGTTTCAAACAATCAACCCGGCGAACGAAGAGGTTGTAGCGAAGATCGCGCAAGCCGAAATCTCCGATGTGGACGCGGCGGTGAGCGCGGCGAAGAACGCGTTCAATGCGTGGCGGCTTACCCCCGCCCCACTGCGCGGAGAACTGCTCTTCAAAGTCGGCGACATCCTCAAACAGAAAAAAGAAGAACTCTCGCAATTGCTCACGCGCGATATGGGCAAAGTGATTGCCGAAGCGCGCGGCGATGTGCAAGAAGCGATTGACATGGCGTACTTCATGGGCGGCGAGGGACGCCGCTTGCTCGGCTACACCGCGCCCGTAGAAATGATGAACAAATTCGGCATGGCAGTCCGCGACCCTTCTGGAGTTGTTGGTTTGATAACTCCTTGGAATTTTCCTATCGCTGTGCCATCATGGAAAATTTTCCCCGCGTTGGTTGCGGGCAACACCATCATTTGGAAACCTTCGCCCGAGACTCCCGCTGTCTCTGCCGCGTTCGTAAAGGTATTCGAAGAAGCAGGGATCCCCGCTGGCGTGTTCAACCTGCTCATGGCATCAGGCGCGGACGTGGCGAAGGCGCTCGTGGATCATCCCGACGTGCGTGTGCTTTCGTTCACTGGCTCGACGACGACAGGTCGCTCCATCGCGGAGGCGGCGGGCAAACTCAATAAAAAGTTATCGCTCGAAATGGGCGGCAAGAACGCCATCATCGTGATGGACGACGCGAATCTCGATCTGGTTGTGGATGCCAGTCTCTGGGCGGCGTTCGGCACAACGGGTCAGCGTTGCACAGCCGCAAGCCGCTTGATCGTCCAAAAGGGAATCGCGGGCAAACTCAAAGAAGCGCTGACCGAACGCACAAAGAAACTCAAACTCGGCGATGGACTCGACTCAAAAGTGGACGTCGGTCCCGTCATCAACAAAGTCGCGCTCGAACGAATTCACAGCATGGTGCAAGCGGGCGCGAAAGAAGCGCGGGTGCTGGTCGGCGCGTCGGTGGCGGACGTGGGCGGCAAAGGATTTTTCTACAATCCAACGTTGTTCGACGGAGTCAAACCAGGCTCCATGCTCGAAGCAGAAGAAATTTTCGGTCCCGTGCTTTCCATCATCGAAGTGGACTCGCTCGAAGAGGCAATCGAAGTCAACAACCGTTCCAAATACGGTTTGTCCACTTCGATCTTCACGCAGGATGTCAACCGCGCCTTTACTGCCATGCGCGATATTTTCACGGGCTTGGTCTACATCAATCACGGCACCACAGGCGCGGAGATCCAATTCCCGTTCGGCGGCGTGCGCGGCACGGGCAACGGTCACCGCGAGGCGGGACAAGCCGCGCTCGAAGTCTTCACCGAGTGGAAATCCATTTACGTGGATTATTCGGGAAAATTGCAGAGAGCGCAGATCGATAATAGAGAGGAGTAGAGAATTGACGCAATTCTCTAATTCTCCAATTCTCATGAACGATACCGTCCTCAATTGGGAATCAACCTTCGCAATCGCCCTCACGCTGAAGCGCAAGTATCCCGATGTGAACATCGAAGACGTGACATTGAAACAAATCCACGATTGGACGCTCGCCCTGCCTGAGTTCGACGACGATCCCGCGCTAGCCAACGACGAAATTTTGTACGCCATCTATCAAGACTGGTTCGAGGAGCATCTGCATGGACAATGAACCGTTAAGCCTGCCTCAATACGAAATTCCAGAAGACCTGCAACACGCCATCGCGGTGACCACGCTCGACCGACTCTACAACTGGGGTCGCCGCTCGTCGGTGTGGCCCCTCATGTTCGGTCTCGCATGTTGCGCCATCGAAATGATCGCCGCGCAGACCGCGCGCTACGATATGGCGCGTTTCGGGATGGAGGTTATGCGTCCCACGCCGCGCCAAGCCGACATGTTGCTCGTTTCGGGAACCGTCACAAAGAAAATGGTGCCCGCCATCATCCGCCTCTACAACCAAATGCCCGAACCCAAATACGTGGTGGCGATGGGCGCGTGCGCGTCCGGCGGCGGGCCCTTCAAAGAGGGATACAACGTCGTCGCGGGTATCGATAAATTTCTGCCCGTCGACGTCTACATCCCCGGCTGTCCCCCCACTCCGCAAGCGTTGATCGCCGGGCTGATCAAACTGCAGGAAAAAATCGACAAGCAGTCCATTAAGCAAGTCTCGTGGTACCGACGTAAAACAAAAGACCCCAATTACGTGCCGGTCCCGATCCTCGGTCCCGACCTGATCGACCCGCGCCGCAACGCGGAAATAAAATCCGCCGCGGCTGTGAAGGAGGGATGAGATGAGCCTGCTCTTCATGCCATACGCAGTACCAAGCGCGGAAACACGCACACAAGTAGACCGGTACGCAGGAAGACGCGCCCCACGCCTCACGACGCATAGGAGGACTCAATGACCGCCCCCGCCTCCACCTCGACGGTCGATCTGGTCGCCCGATTCCCCGGCATGGTCCAAGCCGACGCGCGCCCCGGCTACTCCGGCTTCATCGTCGAAAAAGATTCGCTCATCGAAGTTGCCACCGCCGTCCGCGACGAATTCGGCTTCGACTTGATGACCGCCGTCACCGGCGTGGACTATCCGCCCGACAAAATGGAAGTCGTCTATCATGCCTACCGCACCACCGGTGGACCCGGCTTAGTGTACAAAGTCCAAGTCCCGCGAACAGACCCGGTGGAAGTCCCATCATTGATCCACCTGTATCCCGGCGTAGACTTGCAAGAGCGCGAAGCATGGGATCTGCTCGGGATCAAATTCACCGGTCACCCCGACCTGCGCCGCATTTTGATGTGGGAAGGATTCGAAGGTCACCCGCTTCGCAAAGATTGGAAAGAGGGCTTCTACGAGGAAGATACCAAGCCGTTCAAAAGCCGTTGGCCCGATGGGCAGTTCTACATGGCGGAGGATAAAAATCCGTTCAAGGATAACCTCGCCTTCCCGCAAAACTTCGACCCCGAAAAATGGATTCCCGAAGGCGACGCGTTGCTCTACGGCGCGTTGGCGCGTTACACGGTGAAACAAGAGGACGGACTCAACACCGACCGTATCGTCATCAACATGGGACCGCACCACCCCTCCACGCACGGCGTCTTCCGCGCAGTGATGACCCTCGACGGCGAAACGATCGCCGGGCTCAAACCCGTGCTGGGCTATCTGCATCGCAACCACGACAAGATCGGCGAACGCAACACATTCCTGCTGAACATGCCATTCACCGACCGCCTCGATTACTTCAACTCGATGACCAACAACTTCGGCTACGCCCTCGCCGTCGAAAAACTGATGAAGATCCCCGTCGCCGAACGCGCCGAATACATCCGCGTGATCGTCTCCGAGTTGAGCCGCATTCAAAACCACCTCGTCTTCATCGGCACATTGCTCAACGACCTCGGCGCGATGTACACGCCCTCGCTGTATGCCTTCGAGGAACGCGAACTCATCCTCGACATCTTCGAAGCCATCTCCGGCGCGCGCATGATGTGCAACTACTTCCGCTTCGGCGGCGTGGTGCGAGACATCCCCGACGACGTGATGCCGAAGATCAAAGATCTGGTTTACGACCGCCTGCAATACAAGACCGACGAACTCGACCGCATGTTGACCGAGAACGAAGTGTTGCTCTCGCGCATGAAGGGCGTGCGGATGATCAACGCGGAGGACGCCATCGCCTACTCGATCACGGGTCCTGTCCTGCGCGCGGCTGGGGTGCCCTACGACATCCGCCGCGCCGACCCCTACGGGATCTACGACCGCTTCGACTTCGACGTGGCGGTGCGCTACAACGGCGACCTGATGGACAACTACCTCATCCGCATCGACGAGATTCGCCAATCCCTGCGGATCTTGGACCAAGCCATCAAACAGATCCCACAGGGACCGATCAACTCGCAGAAACCGCAGTATCAGGTCCGCGTACCGGCCGGCGAAGCGTACGGACGAGTCGAATCGCCGAAGGGCGAACTCGGCTACTACGTCGTCTCGAACGGCAAGCCGAATCCATGGCGTTATCATGTGCGCCCCGCGTCATTCGTCAACGTCACCGCGCTGGAGAAAATTTCGATCGGCACCAAGATCGCGGACTTCGTGGTCCTGCTCGCCATGTTCGATATGGTGATGGGCGAATGCGACCGCTAAAACATTACCGCAAAGCACACCACGGTCACGAAGGAGTGAGCCGATGAAAGCGTGTCCGTTTTCCCCTGTGCGGGCTTTGCGTCCTTCGTGGTGAAAGGTCTTCGATAAAGGAGAACTCAGTATGTACGGAAAAGGAATACTCAAAGGTCTCGGCGTCACCGCAAAACGATTCTGGGAAACATACACCGAAGATATCGCGTGGGTCTTGCGCGGCAAAAAACGCTATTACACCGAAGAAGGCGTGAAGCACCGCTCGAGCAAAGATCAGAAAGGCATCTTCACGGTTCAATACCCGGAAGAAAAATTGATCCAGCCCGAAGAGGCGCGTTTTCTGCCGTTCCTTGTCTACAATGAACTGCCCGACGGCAAACGCGAAGTCCTTTGCACCTCGTGCGGCATCTGCGCGAAGGTCTGCCCGCCGCAGTGTATCTGGATCGTCCGCTCGAACGACCCGCAGACTGGACGCCCCATCCCCGAACCGACCGAGTTCTACATCGACGCGGACATCTGCATGAACTGCGGCTTCTGCGCCGAATATTGTCCCTTCGACGCGATCAAGATGGATCACGATTTCGAGATCGCTTCGTACGGGCGCAATGTGTACAACATGGAAAAACTGCTCAAGTCGAGCGAGTATTACAAAAGCATCCGCCCGTTGAATTATGAGCGCGAGGAAGCCGCGCGCATTGCGGAAGCGGAAGCGAAGAAAGCCAAAGAAGCGGCGCGAGCGGCAACTGCGGCGGCACAAGCCGCGAAGCCTGCTGGAGCAGAAGCGGCGTCATCATCATCAGCGTAGACACGTAAACAAGTAGACAGGTAGACACGCGTGTACATGTGTACGTGTATACGTGTCTACAACCCTCAAAGGAAACCAAATGACATCAATTACACAAGACGCAATCCTCCATGCCCTCAGCGGCGTGCAAGAACCCGACCTCGGACAAGACCTCGTCTCCCTCAACATGGTGAGGAACATCGAGATCAACGGCGGCGACGTAACATTCACCGTGATGCTCACCACGCCCGCCTGCCCGTTCCGCGGGAAGATCGAAAAAGATTCAAAAGATGCCGTGATGAAAATCGACGGGGTGAAGTCGGTCGCCGTGAAAATGGATTCGGATGTGCCGAACGATGGGCGTATGCGCGGACTGGTCAAAACCCCGATTCGCAACGCCATTGCGGTTGGTTCAGGCAAGGGAGGCGTCGGCAAATCGACAGTCGCGGTCAACATTGCGGTGGCTCTCGCGCAAAGCGGCGCGCGCGTCGGTCTCATGGATGCGGATATCTACGGACCCAACACCCCTACCATGCTCGGCGTGGAAAAACTGCCTCCCCCGCAGGGACAACGCCTCATCCCTGCCGAAGCGTACGGCGTGAAAATGATCTCGATGGGGTTGCTCGTCAAGCCCGGTCAACCCCTCATCTGGCGCGGACCGATGCTCAACTCGGCGATCCGTCAATTTTTGGGCGATGTGGAATGGGGCGAACTGGATTACCTAATTGTCGACCTACCCCCCGGCACCGGCGACGCGTCGTTGTCGCTGGCGCAATCTCTCCCCCTCAGCGGCGCGGTGATCGTCACACTCCCACAACTTGTTTCGCTTGAAGACGCGGGGCGCGGACTCAACATGTTCAAGACTCTCGAAGTTCCGATTCTCGGCATTGTTGAAAACATGTCCTACCTCGAACTGCCCGACGGCACACACATGGACATCTTCGGCACAGGCGGCGGCGAACACCTCGCGCAAATGACCGGCACGCCGTTCCTCGGCAAAATCCCTATGGATCAGAACGTCCGCATTGGAGGCGATACGGGCAGACCGATCATCGTGTCGCATCCCGATTCGCCGGTGGCAAAAGCCCTGCGCGAGATCGCGGAAAGCCTGGCGGCAAAGGTCAGCGTGGCGGCGCTAGGCGCAAAGAATGATGTGCCGATAAATATTATTGAGTGACGTATCCACGCCACAAAAGACCTGACGCAGCGTCAGGTCTTTTATGGCGTCTCACTGATGTTACGACGCCTTCCCGAAGGTTTGGATAAACAACCAAACCCGATTCACGAGAACCTTCGGGGTGTTCTGCGCAAGGTAAGTTATAACTCCAGGACTGACGCAGTTGGTGGGCAGTTGTACTGCCGCCGCCGCAGTGCAACTACGGCGCAACGGGTTCAATTGCGTAAGTCCTAAACTCATTATTTTTGGTTTGGAAGGATCCCCGGCAATAAAACCGCCGCAAAGGGGAGGAGAAAGATCAATCCAAACAAGAAGACTCCACTACTCCCATTTCCACCGGGAACCGGCGTGTCGGTAGGCGGAGGCTCTGGTGTGTCTGTGGGTGGAGGCTCAGGCGTATCCGTTGGCGGGGGCACCGGAGTATCCGTTGGGGGAGGTTCGGGGGTATTCGTTGCGGGCGCGGAGGTATCTGTCGGTATCGGCGTGTTGGTCTGTGTCGGCGGAACATCCGTATCGGTTGGGGCGGGTGTGTATGTTTCGGTTGGCGCCGCCGTGTTGGTTGGAACAGGCGAGTTGGTCGCAGTGGGGACTTGTGTATTCGTTGGGACCAGTGTATTGGTCGGCAATGGCGTCTTTGTAGGGAACGACGTAGAGGTCGGCGGCTGGCTCGTCGGGCTTTCCAATAAGCCACCCCCATTGCTTACCCGAGTAAGGAAGGCGAAAATTGGCGGAACAACCGCAGGCGTGGGTGAGGCGAATCCGCTGGCCGGGGTTAGCGATCCTGCCCCGGGCGTGACGGAAGGACCCGTCACTAAAATTTTGAAAAACGAGTCTGAAGTGGGCGTAATGAAAAGGTTGGCAAACGCTTGCTGGGTTAAAATTCGGTCGAGCGGCGTAGGCGTGGGAGATTGGCGGGGCGCCAGCACAACATCGGAATGGGCATCCCGGCCGCCCGCAACAAGGTATGGAATGCCGAATGCCAACAGACATACGAACATTACAACAACGGGAATGGCAAAACCCTGTTGTCTTTGGGTTTGCATAACTACAAAATTCTCCTCATAACCACAACAAAAGCGGATATCACAAAATTGCCAGGGAAATTATCCCACAAAACATCCGCGCCGGTATGGGTAAATAGTACAAAAAGCGCAGACCGTTTTGATCCGCGCTTTTGAATGTTCCGGTTGGCAACAGGTCAGTAAATGTAGATCACTTGGCCCGCGTAGATGTAGTTTGCATTCGGGATGCCGTTCCTCCATTGCAAGTGACTGACCGTCACGCCGTAGTACATGGCGATCCCGCCCAGCGTATCGCCCCGGCATACCACGTAGTAACTGCCGTATGCGTTGTACCCGGGTCCGCAGTAATACGAAACTGGATCGTATCCGCCGGGGATAGATAACACCTGCCCGGGGTAAATGTAGTACGAGTAATTTACCCAAGGGTTCGCCGCGACCAGCGACGAGAGCGACACCCCACAGTTCCGGGCAATTTTGGCGAGCCAGTCACCCGGCTGGACGTAGTACGTGCTTGGACAAGAAGACCAAGCCTGCGCGCGGGTCACGGTCGAGAAGGACGCAACCAGCAGGGCAACAACCATCAAAATTTGAACAATACGTTTGCCGTTCATAGAAACCGCCTCCTTAGAAATTGACGTGTGAACACTACTTACAACCCCAGTGTACAAACTTCGGTGTCAAATTTCAAGCATGACCTTTGGCATGTTTTTGAATGAGGCAGTCCCCAGCCTGCCGAACCTACCTCTTCGTCACATGCCCCAACTTCTCAAGCATTCCGAGAAAATCGCGCTGCGCCCACCTCTCCGCGATCTTCCCGCCCTGGAAGCGGAAAATATCCACGCCGGTAAAGGTCACACAGCGGTTGACAGGCGGAAATCCGCGAAACGAGCCGGACTGGGTGGCTGTAAACTCCACCCGCGCCACAACCTTGTCGCCCTCGGCGATCAAATCCTCGATTTTGGCTTGGATGTCCGGGAAAATTCGCAGCATGACGGCGTACAACTTCTTGAAATTCTCCAACCCCGCCCCCCGCGCGGCATGATCGTCAACATTATCAAGGATCATTTCGTCGGCAAGGTCGAGCTTCCTTTCGTTGACCAGTTCCTCATAAAAGCGGCGGATCGCCGCCTTGTTCTGTTCAGACATACATTCTCCGAATTTATGATTTATGTCCAGCGTTCTCAATGCTACCATTGAAATTTTTTTCACGGGAGTAGATCCTGATATTCCGAAGTCGAAGTCAAGGCGGCGTATATGACGCGACATTGACAGCCTAAAACGCGAGGTAAATCTCGCGTTACGAAGGGAACAGCCTTTAAAACTTGCTTACGGTATAATTCCGACTATGCAAACACAAATTATCGGAGTCCGCTTTACCAAAGTGGGCAAAATCTATCATTTTGACACAACGTCCGTACCGGACGTGCAGATCGGCGAACACGTGATCGTGGATACCTCGCGCGGCAAACACCTCGGCGAGGTCATCCGCGTGGAGAAGGAAACGCCTCCCAAACCGGAAGGCGGCTGGAGGTCCGTGGAGAGGCGCGCCACCCCGCGCGACCTGCTCCTGCTCCAGTCGTGGCAATCCAAACAGACCGAAGCGATGATC
>NZ_DBNHEF010000058.1:0-13346 GCF_057138825.1 Candidatus Defluviilinea gracilis | reverse complement strand
TCGTCTTCGCTATCGCTCCGCTCAGGACTACTCGACCACCGAACTATCCTACTAACAAACTATCTAAACTATGAACTGCTTTCCGTGCATCCTCCGCGAACAACAAATCATCGCGTTGGCGCATGGGCATGTAAAACTCAAACGAATTGAAAAACTGATCGAGCGTGGACTGCCAGCCGCTCCCGACCAGTATCAACGGCCTCCGGGGCAAAGACTCCACGACCATCAAATTCCACATCACAGATATTTCCGCCAGCGTGCCAAGCCCGCCGGGCATCGCAATTGCCGCGTCACATCCTTCGATGATGGCGAGCATACGATCAAGCAACGTTTTCTTTCTTCTTTCCTCTTTCACCCACGCGTTGGCTTTCACCTTGCGCCACGCCTCGATGTCCTCGCACGTCACGCCGATCACATGTCCGCCCGCTTCCGACGCGCCGCGCGAGACGGCTTCCATCACGCCGATGTAGCCGCCGGTCAACACGGTGTGTCCACGCTGAGCGAGAAGTCCGCCTAACAAACGGGCTTCTTCATATTCAGGAGAGTCAGGTTTCGGCTGTGCGCCGCCAAAAACAGAGATATTCATTTCAACCTCAGCCACAGATTTCACGGATTCGCACTGATTTTAATAATTCGTGAAAATCCGTGTAATCCGTGGCAAGAATTTTCAAAATAAAAACGGCTCGCCAAGTCGGGAGCCGTTCACGAGACACGTTGAACTGAACCTTATCCAGACGAGGCGGTTTGACAAATCATCGGTCGCGGCAACGGGTTCAATAACATGCGGCGATTATACACCATAGTCCCGCTGATTTTGCGGGACGATTTTCTCTGCTACAATACGAACGTGAATCTCGTCGACCTCCTCAAACGATCATTGGACTCCTCGCTCTTGGATTTGATTCACCGCATCGCGGACGAATCCTCCGCGTTGGGATTCCCCATCCACCTCGTCGGCGGTTCAGTCCGCGACTTGATGCTGTCTCGCCCCATCGTGGACCTTGATCTCACCCTCGAAGGCGACGCGATCAAACTCGCCCGCACGTTGGTCAAAAAATACGGCGGCGACCTCACCACACACGAAAAATTCTTCACCGCCACGTGGCATCTCCAATCACCAGTCCGCCGCGCTGAGCTTGTCGAAGCGTCTAATCTCCAATCTCTAGATTTGATTTCAACCCGCCGCGAAACCTACCCTCACCCCGGCGCACTCCCCACCGTCACCAAATCCTCCTTGGACGATGACCTCCGCCGCCGCGACTTCACCATCAACGCCATGGCAATCCGCGTGGACAGCGACCACTTCGGCGAGTTGTACGATCCCTTGCACGGACAAGTCGACCTTGAACAGAAATTGATCCGCGTCCTGCATCCCAACTCCTTTCTCGACGACCCCACGCGCATCTTCCGCGCTGTACGTTACGCTGAAAGATATGGCTTCACAATTGAGCCTGAGACGTTGAAACTCATCAACGACGACTCGCGCAAAGTTTTATCAGGCTTGAGCGGCGAACGTCTGCGCCATGAGATTGATTTGATCTTCGAAGAGCCAAATCCCTCCGCGATACTCAAACAACTTTTTGACGTGGATATATTCAGAGCAGTCCATCCTCAGTTACAAGTTACGAGTTACAAGTTACTTCCTCCCGAAGAACCATCCCCAACCTATGGCGAATTTGCAGTTCCCGATATGCTCTCATTTAAACAAACCCTCTGCTGGGTTTTGTGGCTTATGAATTCATCTCTAGCGGAAATTGAGGATGTTGCCGAACGACTTGCTTTTCCCGTTTTACTCACCAATACAGCTATTACCGCCTCTGCGTTGAAATCAGATTTACCCTCCTTCAAAAACTGGAAACCCAGCCAATGGACATTTCATCTCGACGATCTGCCCTCTCTTTCGATCTTTGCTGTCTACCTCGTGAGCAGGGAAAGCGCTTTGAGTGATTACCTCTCAAAATGGCAACACGTCAAACCCGTTACCACCGGCGACGACCTCAAAGCCCGCGGACTCGAACCCGGTCCGCGCTTTGGGGAGATCCTCCGTCACCTCCGCGCCGCGTGGTTGGATGGGGAGGTGAAGAGTGAGGAAGAAGAGATGAAATTAGTTAATTATGAATTGAAACAAGGAGGTGTGTCATGAGTTCAAGTCAACAAAAGGGACCTCAATTTGTTCGTTATTTTCAGCCCGTCATCGATGCATTAACTAAGTTAGGGGGGTCGGGTCGTCCAGAAGAAGTTGAGGAGGCCATTGCCGAACAATTGGGATTAAGCGAAAGCGAAAGAAATGAGCAAATTCCCAGCGGTCAGTCCCGATTCAGTAATAAAGTGAATTGGGCAAGGTTTTATCTTGTAAAGGCGGGATTAATTGACTCCTCAACGCGTGGCGTTTGGAGTCTCTCAGAAAAAGGCAGAACTACATCTCTTTCAGCAGAACAAGCGTTGGAGCTTTTTAACCTTATCCATAAACCGTTTGTCACCGATAGAAAAAGATCTAAAGCCGAAAAAGTCATCGAGGATGAAATTGTTTCGTTGGAAGATCTTGATCACAGGTCTGCGCTGCAGACTATCTTATTGGAAATGCCTGCTGAAGGGTTTGAGCGACTCTGCCAAAGATTACTCAGAGAATCTGGGTTTGAGAAAGTACAAATTACTGGAAAAAGTGGCGATGGCGGACTTGATGGGATCGGTGTATTGCAGGTAAATCCATTTGTAAGTTTCAAGGTCTTATTTCAATGTAAACGCTACTCTGGTTCGGTTTCTCCTTCTCAAGTTCGCGACTTTCGCGGTGCGATGCAGGGACGAGCAGATAAGGGCATAATTCTTACCACTGGCTCGTTCACTGCCGATGCACGGAAGGAGGCTGTCCGAGATGGTGTTCCCCCAATAGAATTAGTCGATGGAGAAAAATTATTGGACATGTTTGAAGAGTTGGAACTTGGTTTAAAGCCTAGGAAGGCTTACGATATTGATTCTCAATTCTTTGATGAATTTAGAAAACAATGAAAATTCACCATATTAAGCAAAGCGAACTTCCTCAGAATCTATGGGGCTTTATTGACGCCGCCTTGCGCGACGAGCCTGTGTTTATTGAGTGTGATGGGAAGGCGGTGGTGCGATTAATTCCACTGAATCCTGTGTTTCGCTCTCGCAAAGCTGGAAGTGCGAAGGGTATGATAAAGATGACGGATGATTTCGATGCGCCACTAGATGATTTTTCCAACTACTTGAAATGAACATCCAACCCTACCTCAACTTCGCACGCCAACTTGCCTACCGCGCCGGGCGGATCACGCTCAGTTATTACAACAAAGGACAACTATAGAATGCGAAAATCACTCCCGATTATGTTGGCAATCTACGTCTTGTTGACAGTGGGGCTTCAATATCTGTCAACTGCCGGTATAAAATTTCCCTTTTACCTTTTCCCCTTGTCAACATTATTGGGTTTTTTGATCGCCTTGCTCCACGCGGCGACTCGTATGAAGTGGGCTCGCGCGCTTTGGCTTTTCGGCTCCGCGTTTGTGGTTAGCCTCACGTTCGAGAGTGTGGGTGTGCTGACGGGTCTGATCTACGGTCCCTATCACTACACGGAAAAACTTGGCTCTCTGTTCCTGGGCTTGGTGCCGCTGATCATCCCGATTGCATGGTTCATGATGATGTATCCGTCCTTTGTTGTTGCGGATTGGATTATCCCGGACAATGCGAACGCCCGCCCAGCCCGGGTGGCGGCGATAGGAGCGATTGTCATGACCGCCTGGGATGTGGTCATGGACCCGGTCATGGTAAAAGTCGGTCACTGGGTTTGGGATGTGAATGGACCGTATTTCGGAATCCCTTTGCAAAACTTCTTCGGCTGGTGGCTCACCACGTTTGTGGCATTTATCGTGTTCATCTGGCTTGGCAAGCCGCTCCTAGCCGACCGCTCCGATCCGCAATTCGATAAGATGACCGTGATCCTCTTCAGCATCACCGCGCTGGGAAGTATCATGGGCGCGTTATCCGGCGGCTTGGGCGGCGCCGCGCTGGCGGGCATCTTTGCCGTCTCGCCATGGATGATCTTCGGCTGGCTGAAAATGACGGAGTGAAACTCGATTCTCGACTTAATGCCGTCTATCAGGTTGCTTACTGCAATGAATAGACCATGCCTCTGTAAATTGCGTTCTGATAAAATGGGAAGTGAAAAAGCGAGAGTGTTCCATGGAGCAACAACTTACCCAAACTCAGATCAACGAGCGTATCTCCCTGTTGGAAGAGCAGATCAGGCGGCTACAAAGTGAATTGGCAGTTCTGCGTTCGCAGAAACTGGTCAATGCCCTTCTTGATACAGACGGACCTCTTCCGCGTGAAAACCAAACAATAACTCGGACAGCGGCGGGTTTGACCATTAAAGATTCGCGTCTTACCCTGTATGCCCTCATGGATGAGATCAGGGAGGGCAACTCTCTGAAAAATGTCCGCGATTTGTACGAACTCACGGATGAGGAGATGCTCGATATCCTTGATTATATTCACCTGCATAAAGAGGAAGTAGAAAAAGAATACCGGTCTGTCCTGAAAGCCGCGGATGAAAATCGAAAATATTGGGAAGAGAAAAATCAGGAACAACTGGAAAAGTTGTACGTTCAGCGAGATGCCGTACTTTTGAAATTGCAAGAGTGGCGGGAACAATATCACGCGGATCGTAAGCCTTGAAAGTTCTTCTCGATCATCATTTGAAAAAGCAGGGCATTTTGCTTTGGGCGACCATGGGCGGCGAAGGCTGGCTCAAGTTGTTGGAAATTCCCATGCTTACGTTTCGTGATGTGGGGCTTCCGATCAATAGTAGCGATCGTTCTGTGTGGCGGTTTGCGCAGGAGAAACATCTTATTCTCCTGACTGGGAATCGAAATAGCGAAGGCGAAGATTCGCTGGAGCAAACCATTCGAAACGAAAACACGCCATCCTCCTTGCCTGTTGTTACCATTGGTATGGTCAGCCGCATGGAAGAACGCGCCTATCGCGAGCAATGCGCTGAGCGGCTGGTCGAAATTGTTTTGAATATAGAAAATTACCTCGGCATCGGACGGATTTACATACCATAACAATGAAACTAGATTCCTACCTCAGCTTTGCCCGCCAACTTGCCTACCGCGCCGGGCGGATCACGCTCAGTTATTACAACAAAGGCATTCGATACGACCAGAAAAAGGACGAATCCCCCGTCACTGCGGCGGATCGCGCTACCGAGCAATTCATCCGCGGCGAGATCGGGAAGGCGTACCCGAGTCACGCAATTGTGGGAGAAGAATTTGGCGAAGAATCCCCCTCTCCCACTGGGAGAGGGGTTAGGGGTGAGGGAAAGAATCCCTTCCGCTGGATCGTTGACCCCATTGACGGCACAAAATCCTTTATGAAGGGTGTGCCGTTTTACTCTGTGTTGATCGCATTGGAAATCGAAGGCGTCTCGCGTGTCGGCGTGGTGTGCTTCCCCGCATTGGATGAGATCCTCTACGCGGCAGACGGTCTTGGCGCGTGGTGGAACGGCAAACGCGCGCGCGTCTCAGAAGTGAAAAATTTGAAAGAGGCGGTGTTCACGTATACGAGTTGGTCGGGCTTCCGCACGAAGAAGCGACTCGACGTGTTCGAGAACATGCACAAAGAATGTTTCTACGGGCGCGGCTGGTCCGACGCGTACGGCTATCACATGGTCGCCACGGGCCGCGCCGAAGTCATGCTCGACCCGTCCATCAAAATTTGGGATGTGGCGCCCATGCCGCCCATCTTCCGCGAGGCGGGGGGCTGGTTCGGCTCATGGAGCGGCAAAGAGGGTCACACTCACGGGGAGGGAATCGCCGTCAATGGCGCGCTCAAATCGAAAGTCCTGAAGTTGATGCGTGTATAATGGGCTCACCATGGCGATTCGGGAATCCACTCAAGTGAAAATTCAAGACGAGCGTCTTCCGTATCGCCTGCGCGAAAAGTTCATGTCTGCGCCCGAGTTGGCGTTGTTTCGCGCTTTGCAAAACATGGCGGGCAGGCATTATGTGGTCTGTCCCAAAGTTGCGCTCAGCGACGTTTTTTATATTGTACGCCCCAACGAGAACGTGCATTTTTTCAACAAAATTTTTCGCAAGCATGTGGATTTTTTGCTGTGCGACCCGAAGACCCTCCAGCCTGTGTTCGGTATCGAACTCGTGAAGCCCGTCGGCAAATCGGAAACGCGCGAAGCCGACCAATTCCTTGGCGACCTCTTCCTCAGCGCGGGACTTCCGCTCGTGCATGTGATGTCCAGCGAAAAGTATTCGGAAGACGACCTGGCGGAATTATTCCAACTCGCGATTCTCAAAGTGAAGCAGACGAGACCGCTTCGCGCCACGGGGAGAGTTGATTCGGTTCCTCATTGCCCCGTGTGCGGGCGAATGATGGTCCTGCGAATGCACCGCACCGGACCCGACAAAGGCAAACGCTACTACGGCTGTATGGATAACCCAACTTGCAGCGGCATGGTGAGGATCGATTAAGGTGATTGTGTTGGGGGTATCTCATTTTCAGGTTGAATCAACTTCGCAACCTGTAATAATTTATGAATGACCACAACAATCGCGATGATCGAATATCCAAATGGGATGGAGAATAGACCAACAGCTACTACCGTATCAAAGAAATCCGAGATGGAAACCCCATCGTTTGTTGAAATGGAAAAGAGGAGAATCTCAATAGCGACAAGTACTGTCATCATGAGAGGTGAAAGGACAAAAACTTTCACAATTCTATTTGTAGATTGATCGAAACTCCAAAACCACAAAATGCCTGCGAGAATTGAATACGGGAATATCCAAATAACTATTCCGAAGGTGTAAAAGATGGCAATCGTAATTATCGTTTCGTTGGCGTGCCCCGTAGCAAATATCGAAGACCGATCATTTTCAAATGCAAGTATGAGTGCTGCGACAAACCATAGCAAGTACGGGAACAGGAGTGAAGAACGAAGGTAATCTACTGTTTTCATCGGTAATGCTTCGCGAGCTCCGAGGCATATTTTTTTCCAAGCGCATTCTTGTTGTCTTCCAGCCAGGCTGAAAACTTTATCTTCCCCCGCCCAGGGTCTTTGGAAACAAGCAAGTTTCCCATCAAACCATCCACTTCTTCGGGCGTGAGCAGCACGTCATTGAGAAACAGGCTCAAGAACTGCGAGGCAAGCAATGCCAGCCGCGGCGGCGCGGAAATGATGAGCCGATTTGCGCCGATCGTTTCACCCACGAGTTTGACTAACTCCTTGAACGTGTATCTCTCGGCCCCAACCGCGTCAGTGATGTAACTGTCTTTGCTGTACGCGCCTTCCACAAGAAGATCAGCCACATCGTCCACGTGAACCGGCTGAATTCCATACAAGCCGTCGCCGGGGATAAGCATGAAGGGCAGTCGCCGCAGAAGAAAAGCGATATTGTTGATGAGAATATCCTCCCCGCCGCCGACCAGCACAGTGGGGCGGATGATCGCGTAGGGAATCCCCGATTCGATCACGGCTTTCTCGTTCGCCGCTTTGCCCCAATAATATGGAAGATGCGAGTCTGCCGATGGGTTGGCAATGCTGACGTGAACGATGCGCTTTACCCCGGCGGCTTTCGCGGCATTGACCAACTTGCGCGTATTTTCCACCGCGCGGGGTTGTGTGTTCTTTCCCTTATCAAACCGAACCCAATAGGTGTTGACCAGCACATCCGCGCCTTGCAGAGATTTGGTCATGCTCGCCTCGTCGAAATCAAGCGGAAACGATTTCACCTGTCCGTTGAATGGGTTGGGGCGGTTTGGGTGATTGGTCAGTGTGATGACTTCCTCGCCGCGAGCAAGTAACCTTGTTGTGACATACTTGCCCGTATAACTGAACGCGCCTGTGACTGCGATTTTCATTTTGACTCCTTCATGTCACTCTGAGGGAGCGATAGCGACCGAAGAGTCTCGTCTATCGCTTGAAAGATATTCATCGTAGCGTGAATGCCTGTAGAATGACACGATCAATTATTAGACTCTATCGGAAATACCTTGGGACGCAGATGAACGCTGATTCAAAGAGAAAAAAATCTGCGTTTTTCAGCGTCCAACAAAGGTGCTTATTACCGATAAAGTCTATTTCAACACGCTCAACACTTTCGAAACATTCGACAAGCCCAGGCTCTCTAACTTGATCACAGCTTTCGACAGACTGTCAACTGCGTCGAAAAATTCCTGTAATGCCTGAACGCGCTTGTACGTGAACTTCCACTCGTCGTTTTCCACCCAGTTCTCGTCCATCGCCGTCAATGCGGCTTTTACCGAACCGATGGCGCGGTCGAATTCGCTGTTCTGGCGTTCCTTCAAAATGGATTTGATCGCCGCGTAGAAATCGGCTTCCGCTTCGTAATAATCCTTGCGGTCGCCGAGTTTGGTCGAGCGGTGGACGAGTCCCATACGCGCCAATGCGCGGATTTCCGTGCTGATCGCGCCTTTGGTCAACCCGGTCTCGGCGACAATTTCATCCAGTGATAGAGGAGCGGGGGAGAGATATAGCACAGCGAAGATCGCGCCCATCCCTTTGGGGAATCCCCAGAAGCGGCTGATCTGGCTCAAGCCCTCGGTAAAGTCTTTTTTGATGCTTGTGAGTGATTGCGGCATGGACTGTCTCGTTATGTATGTTTAGTAATTACTAAACGAAGTATATAACTAAGATAGCAGTCTGTCAAGGTTTTTCGTTCGTGTAGCAGGCAATTTAGCGCGTTGGGATTGATGATCGTAGACTGTTTGTCATGAATAAGTTGCCCCCAAAGTCGAAAATAAAAAGCGGACGATTTGATTAACGCACACTTTCAACATCGGGACACTGACCGCGAAGCGCGCTGACACCGCAGATTCTCTTTCTTTTGAATCAGCGAAATCAGCGTTTTCACCTGCCCTTGCGGGCGGTGCAAGGGTCTGCGTCCAAAAAGATATTGAGGCGATTCGGTTCTCGTAACGCAACATTCATGTCGCGTTTGCTTCAGCGCATGATGTAATTGGGCGCTGTTTCCGCGCTTCATCGTTTTCAACGATTTGCGCGCGCAATAACGCGATTCTTGCCCGTCGCTTTCGCGTGATAGAGGAATTGGTCCGCTGTAGCGATGAGTTCTTCGCTGGTTTTTCCATCGGTTGGGAATTCCGCAATACCGCAGGAAATGGTAATCCCCTTCGTTCCGATGTTGTAGGCAGTGTTCGAATCTTGAAAAGAAATTCTCAATTTCTCCGCAATTTTTATGGCGTTTGCGCCCGCGCAATTTGGCAGGAGAACGAGAAATTCCTCGCCGCCATACCGATAGACCGTATCCTCAACTCGCGTTTGGTTGAGGAGTTGCCGCGCGAAGCCCTGTAGTACGGTGTCCCCGGCGGGATGACCGTAGGTGTCGTTCAAGCGCTTGAAATCGTCGATGTCAATGATTGCCAGACTGATCGGATCATTTTCGCGGGCGGCGCGCGCCAGTTCGCGCGTTAGCACCTCGCTCAGGTAGCGGCGATTGTACAATCCGGTCAATGGATCGCGGGTGGCTTGTTCTTGTAATTCGGCTTGGGCATTTTTGAGCGGGGTAATGTCTCTCCAAACGATGAGTCGTCCCAGAAAGTTGGAGCGACGATCGTATAACGAAGAAATTTTCAAATCCAGGAAGGCGCGGGTCGGCTGGTCGAAGGATAGCTCGACGCGAATGTCGTTGACGCCGGCGAAATCTTCCGTGAGTTCTGGCCATTTGGCGAACATCTCGTTGGCGGGTTGCCCCATTTGAGGCGGTTGCTCCAGCCCGAGGCTTTGTAGAGCGGCGGGGTTGAAATCCACCAGGCGGTTTTGCGAATCCAGCACGATGACGCCGTCGCTCATGTTCTCGATCAAGACATCGCGCGCGATCGGGATGATATCCAACAAACGATACCGCAACAGCGCGTATGTGAAGATAATTCCTGTGACGGTAAAGAACAGCGGGGTGTTGTCCATGTTTGGCAGCGGACTTAGCCCGGCGACGAAAACAAAATTGCTGACCCACGGAATGCCGATGCCGAGCAAAATGATCCCCAATTGCTTTCGGTAGATCCCAGCCGCTTTTCTGAAACGGCGCATCAGGATGAACAGGCTGGTCAACATGAGCGCGTAGGAGTAGGCGAGGTTTGCCCAGAAGATCGGACCTCCGCTTAAGATCATTTTCGCGCTTTTGATTTCGCGTCCCTCAAAAAATAAGCCGTGGTACGAGTCGGTTGCCAGGAGCGTCAAAACCAGAACGGAGACGGCGTACAGACCGACGACGAGCGAAGGCTTCGACCATGTAGTTAGCCCCGAAATTTGTATGGCGAACCATAGCACCGACGGCGGGGTAAAAACGACTCCCACGTAAACGGTATACAGCCAAAAATTAGGATACAGCGAGGGCGCGTTTGCTAAAAATAAACCGTACGTAATATCCCACCAGCATAAACTGAACAGCAAGGTTATTAATGATGACGCGCCTGTCGGGCTGTTGCGAACGTGCAGAGTGATAAAAACCCCGACAAGGCATAGCGCCCCCGCGATGAATAAGGCGGCGCTAACGCCCGTGTTAGGGGGAAGCATTGACCGCGCCTTTCCGCAAGGTCAAACATCCATCCCATGGATGGTTTTCGGATAAGCGGCTTCCCGGTGCGGGGCGCATGTTACTTCAACAAATCCGCCGCCGCGGTTGCCATCAGCGCCGCGCCGGTGACCAAGGCGCGTTCGTCAAAATCGAACTTGGGATGGTGATGGTTGTAGTTGAGATTCTTTTCATCGTTCGCCGAGCCGATCATGAAGTAACAGCCGTTCACTTGTTCCTGCATATAGCCCATATCTTCCGCGCCCATGGTCAGGTAGGGAGTGGTTTCGATCTCGGCTTCGGGGAAAAGCGTCTGCGCGGATTTGAACACGCTTTCGGTGACGGTTTCATCGTTGATGACTGTCGGGGTGACTTGCTTGAGCGTGATCTCCACTTCGCATCCCATAGACGTGCCGACGCCGCGCGCGATCTCCTCGAAACGCGCCAGCACCATCTTGCGAACCTCGGGGTCGAAGTTTCGAATCGTGCCGTTGAGTTCGGCGGTTTGAGGGATGATGTTGAACGCGGAGCCAGCGTGAATGGATGTGACGCTGATCACCGCCGGTTTGAGCGGGGGAACGTTGCGCGAGACGACCGTTTGAAGCGCGGTGACGATCTGCGCCGCGGCGACGACCGGGTCAACGGTTGTGTGCGGCGCGGCTCCGTGCCCGCCTTTGCCGGTCAATTTGACGGAGAACAATTCCGCGCCAGCCATCACGGGTCCTTTCGCCACGCTCAACCAGCCGACAGGCTTGTCGTTCCACACATGAAGCGACAACGTCTTTTCCACCTTGGGCGATTCTAAAACACCGTCGCGCATCATCATCAACGCGCCGCCGACCTCTTGTCCGTTCGTTCCCTCCTCGGATGGTTGGAAGCAAAACTTGATACTGCCTGCGAGTTCGTCGCGGTGGGCGTGGAGCATTTTCGCAACGGTGAGTCCGATGGCGGTGTGACCGTCGTGTCCGCAGGCGTGCATCACGCCGGGATTCGTGGACGAATATTCCGCACCGGTCTCTTCGTTGATGGGGAGCGCGTCCATGTCGAAGCGGAGGAGGATCGTCGGACCGGGGCGCGAGCCTTCGAGATAGCCGACCACGCCGGTCTTGCCGACTCCTTTGGTCACTTCAAGCCCGAGGGCTTCGAGTTCTTTGGCGACGATGCCGCCCGTGCGGATCTCGTTGAACCCAAGTTCGGGATGTTTATGAAAATCGCGGCGCAGGGTCTGGGTGTAGGGGAAGAGTTCTTCGGCGTGCTGGAGGAAGTTGGGCATAGGAGGCTCCTTTGGGTAAGTGGTAATTGCAAAAGAGAATTGGAGAAATAGAGAATAGAGAATAGAGACTGCGACTAAGTTGTTGGATATTGCGTGTTCATCGTTAACTATATTTGACGACTCTGAACTTTTCTTCATAGCGCGGATTTTCTTCGGTGCTGTCTTCGGCGCGGCGGGATTTCATGCGCTCGGCGAGTTTATCGGGTTCTTGTATTTGCGTTGTGTGTTCAAACAAGGCTTTGAGTTTTACATCCCACGTGTCGGTCACGTCGAGGATGGTGTTTGGCTGGAGAGTTAAGGAGCACCAAACTTCTTTCGGCATGTGAGGTTCGAAGCCTTCATCAATCAATTCGGGGAAGAATACTTTGCTCCCTGCGGCGGGGAAGACCGCATCCAACACCACTTGTCCGCAGGCGCGATGGTCGGGGTGGTTGAGTCCGTACATCGCAAATAGGTTTTGCGGATCGCACGTGACGAGGATATCCGGCTTGTGGCGGCGGATCTCGCGCACAATGTCGCGGCGGAGGTCAAGGTTGGGGGTGAGGTAACCATCCTCCACGTCGAGAAAATGAACCGCTTTTGCGCCGATGACATTCGCCGCATTGCGTTGTTCCACATGGCGAAGCGCGCACAGTTTCTCCGTCGTCATGTCTGGCTGTGTGGTGGGATTGAATCCCTTGTCGCCGCACGTCAAAAGCAGGTAGGTGATTTCGTGCCCGGCGCGCGCCCACTTGGCGAGCGACGCGCCGCAAAAAAATTCTGGATCATCTGGATGAGCCAGAATTACCAGAATTTTTTGGGAGGTTTCCCACGCGTTAGTTTTGTCTGCCATGTTTTTTCAATGGGCTCGATTTGCCGCACGTGCATCCGCCGGAGTTGTGACGGTCGCAGGGCGCGTTCGATTTGCGGCGCAGGGCTTCGAGTTCATCCCAGGGTTGCAAGTCGGTGTGGTCGAAGGTTTCGGTGAACCGTTTGCCTTCTTCGGTTTCGAGCAGCACCATTACTTTGTTGCTCATGGGCAACACGTCAATCACTTTGCCTTCGCCCTTCGGCGTGACCACGCGCTTGTTGCGCTTCGGCAATGATTTGCGCGCTTCGACGTATTGCTCGTATTCGTAAATGAGACAGCATCGCAAACGTCCGCACATGCCGGTGATCTCCTCCGGCGTGAGCGAGATGCCCTGCTCTTTCGCCATCTTGATCGAGATGGGGGAGAAGTCGGTGAGGAACTTCGAGCAACAGCGCGTTTCGATCCCGCACGCGCCCATGCCGCCGATGATCTTCGCCACGTCGCGCGGACCGATCTGCCTCAGTTCGATGTTCGTGTTCGGATACAAGTTGTGCATGTCTTTTTTCAGCGACTTGAGGTCAACTTTTTCTTCGGTCTCTGTGCTGAAAAGGAAAGCGAGGCGCGAGCCGTCGTAGTTATATTCGGCGGCGACGATCTTGACTCCTTCGAGTTTAAGTTCGGATGCGCGGGCGCGGCAGTT
>NZ_DBNHEF010000057.1:0-3003 GCF_057138825.1 Candidatus Defluviilinea gracilis | reverse complement strand
TAATCAACGGGAAAGAGCCTCACCACGAAGGACACAAAGTCTTGCGCTGAGTTCGTCGAAGCGACACAAAGGGGGGAAAAGAGCCTAGATTCCTTGTGTTTTTCCTTTGTGACCGTCGTGTCCTTTGCGTTTGAAAAATGGTTTCCCGTTAAAAACGGGAGAGCCAAAATTACTCAATGACAAACCGAAAGATCGGACGCGTGGGTGAATTGCGCGCCACCTCTTTGAAGCCCGCCCGCTCGAACGCGGACGCCAACCCGGTGAACGCGAACGGAGGCGCGATCGTTTTCTCAACCTCCACAGGATAACCTTCGACGATTCTTCCTCCCTTCGATTTGACATACCCAACCGCGGCTTTCAACAACTCGACGTTGATGCCCTGCTTGCGGAACTTCTTCGCGACAAAAAAGCACGGCACCGACCAAACTTCCTGTTCGTCCACCGGCTTCAGAATTTTGGAGTGCGCCAGTTTCTCATACGCCGCGCGCGGCTCCACCGCCACCCAGCCGACCACATCGCCATGCAGGTATGCAAGCAAACCTGTGACCACGCCTTCGTTTAATTGATTTTTATGCAACTGCCGCGCTTCGTAGCCTTTTGCTTCGTCGTAGGCTTTGCCGCGCAGTTTCCAATACATACACCAACAGCCATCACACGCGCCATGCGCGCCAAAAAGTTCTTCGAAGTCATTCCAGAGGTTTCGAGTAAGTGGGTGAAAGGAGAGGTCGCTCATGAAATATTCCTAGCCGCAGAGACCACAGAGTTCTCGGAGAAAATCTCAAACTCTCCGCGCTCGCGGTGATCAAATTCTACGCCGTCAGTATGTTTAGTTTTTGCGGCAAAATTTCGTAGTCAAAATCTTGAATCCATTCAGGGAGCAGTTCGCCATCGGTGTGGGCGGGAGAGGGCGATTCGAGGTGAAGGGAAATTTTTGTCGTATGTACTTCGCGCATGCCTTCCAATTCGACATAACTGCCTTTGTCTTCATTGAACGCGCGCGGCAAGGCTTGAAAGAGTCCGAGTCGCGTGGCGCGGTAGCCGAAGGCGAGAGTCAACTTCCCATCGAAAGGATTCGCGTGTGGCGTCATGAAGAATCCGCCAGTGCGCCTTCCGTTGCCGATTGAAATGAGAGAAAATTTTCCGATGTATTCGCCATCGTCCCATGTCAGCCTGCCTGTCCAGTCGGGTTTATCCATGATGCCCCGCACCGCCGCAACGAGATAACGCCCGATGCCTTTGATCCACTGGATCTTTTCATGCTTGAGGGTGACGTATGGCTCAAGCCCCGCGCCCGAATTGTTGATGAAATATCGATTGTTCAGCCTGCCGAGGTCCATCGCGCGAGTCTTTCCGTTTGCAATGACACGCGCGGCTTCGTTGAGACCCTTCGGCAGACCGAGCGCGAAAGCGACGTCGTTCGCGGAGCCCGTTGGCATGATTCCCAGCGGACCAATCGCCTCCTCCGCAGGCGCGGCTTGCATCAGTCCATTGACCGCGTCGCCCAACGAACCGTCGCCGCCCGAAACGATGATCGGTGAAAAATTTTCACGCGCGGCTTGTGCGGCGAGTTCGACGATCTGTCCCTTGTGTTGCGAGACGACCAACTCGAACTTCACGCCCGCGGCGTTGAGCGCGGCTTCGGCTTCGGGCCAGCGCTTTTGTGAGTTCCAGCGGTTTGAGTAAGGATTCAGAATAACTTTTGCTGTCATATTTTTTATCTACCGCTAAGAGCGCGAAGATCGCCAAGTATTAAAGATTTCCTGGCGCGCTTAGCGTCATTTCAACAGGCTCAATGCAAGTCTTCGCGGTTCAAAGAAGATCTTCATGGCTCAGAAGTTTCAATTTTACTTGAATTCCAACTTTTGACTTGCGCGAGCAGAACTGCAACGAAGATGACAATACAACCAAGAATCTGAATGGGTTGGAGGGTCTGACTCAGCACGAACCAACCTGCGAGACCGGCGAAGACTGCCTCAAGGCTGAGAATCAAGGCGGCGTCGGTGGGAGGCGTATGTTTTTGTCCCCACACTTGAAGCGTGTACCCGATGCCAACCGAGATCGAAGCGCGGAAAAGAATCGCGCCGACGAGCGGAAGCGCCGTCAGTTGCGAAACGTCTTCGAAGGCGAGTCCGCAGAGGAAGTTGAGGGATCCGCTAATGAAGAAGTGACCCGCCGCGAACGAAACGGATTCAAATTTGGAGGCGAACCGCCCCAGCACGACAACGTGTAACGCCCAAAACGCGGAGCCGATGACTTCAAGCGTGTCGCCTCTTTGGACCTCGAACCTGCCCGCCGTGGACAGGAAGTACGCCCCCACCCCAGCCAGGACGACCGCGAGCATATCCACCCAGTGCGGTTTTTCGCGGAACATCACCCACAGCAAAAACGGAGTGAACACCACGTAGAGACTGGTGAGGAAACCCGCGTTGGCGACCTTGGTGTAGAACAGCCCCACTTGCTGGAAGGCTGTGGCGAAAAACAGAATCGCTCCCGCGATGAACATCCACTTCCATTGTTGTTTGGGTAGTTTAGATAGCCACTGAGTCCACAGAGACCATTGAGAGTTTTTCTTTTTCTCTGTTTTCTCTGCGCTCTCTGTGGCTAAAACGTCTTTCGGGATGAACGGAATAAGAATCAGCGCGGCGAGCATGAAACTCACGCCATTGAACAAGTACGCGGCTTGGTATTGCGCCGCCACTCCCTGCGCGACGAATCCCGTCCCCCAGATGACGGCTACGATGAAGAGAAGGAGGTCTACTTTGAGGCGCATGAGATGCGAGGAATCCTATGGTTTGTTGTCGGATTGCGGGGGGAGATTTATAATACTTTACGTGGATATTATACAAGCAAGGCAAAACAAAGCGCTCCCTCGTCATGCTAGGGCGATTGCATCTAAATTGAGGTAAAAAAGGGCTATCTTGAAGGAGGTAGCCATGACAAAGAAGCCATTGGAGGCGATCGCCGAGCATTTTAGCAAAGTGAGCGATCCGCGGGTGGATCGAA
>NZ_DBNHEF010000056.1:0-33228 GCF_057138825.1 Candidatus Defluviilinea gracilis | reverse complement strand
TAATCAACGGGAAAGAGCCTCACCACGAAGGACACAAAGTCTTGCGCTGAGTTCGTCGAAGCGACACAAAGGGGGGAAAAGAGCCTAGATTCCTTGTGTTTTTCCTTTGTGACCGTCGTGTCCTTTGTGTTTGAAAAATGGTTTCCCGTTAAAAACGGTAGAGCCAAAAAAGTTTTATCAGCGTCTTCAACGCGCATCTGCGGCACATTTTTAAAACTGTCAGGCAGGTAGACACCATGATCGATCCATCCAAACTCTCATTATTCATTGTCGCGGCGGTTGCCCTGCTCCTCGTGCCAGGACCGGCTGTGTTGTACATCACTGCCCGTAGCGCCAGTCAGGGACGCGCCGCCGGGCTGGTCTCTGTGCTTGCCATCGAAACGGCGAACTTGATCCAGGCGGTCGCCGCCGGGCTGGGGCTTTCCGCGATCCTGCTTTCGTCCGCGCTGGCGTTCGATGTGGTGAAGTACCTCGGCGCGGGATATTTGATCTATCTCGGCATCCGCAAATTACGTTCACCGGAACAAGCGGCAGACGAGGAAATTAAACAGGACAGCCTCCATCAAATCTACTGGCAGGGAGTGGCGGTGAACATCCTCAACCCAAAGACCGCGTTGTTCTTCTTCGCTTTCCTTCCGCAATTCGTGGACCCCGCGCGTGGAAATGTCATCGCGCAAAACCTTCTGCTCGGCTTGATCTTTGTCGCGCTGGCAATCGTCACAGACAGCCTGTACGCGCTGGCAATCAGTGCATTTGCCGATCAATTGCGCGGCAACCAGAGATTCCAAACCGGCGGTCGATACTTTGCGGGTTTGGTCTATGTGGCGTTGGGGATTACCACCGCGCTCACCGGGACGAGGAAATGATTTTCATTTCAAGATATAATCCTCCCCATGACAATCAAAACGCAACTCAACGAATCCATGAAAGACGCCATGAAGAGCGGAGACGAAGTTCGCAAACGCACGGTGCGGATGGCGCTCGCCGCGGTGAAGCAAGTAGAAGTGGATAAGCGCATCGAACTCGACGATGCGGCGGTGATGAATTTACTCCAAAAAGAATTGAAGAACCGCCGCGAATCTATTGAGGAGGCGAAGAAAGCGAATCGTTCCGACCTGGTCGAAGCCAACGAAGCCGAGATCAAAGTGCTCGAAGTCTTCCTGCCGAAAGCCATGCCCGCCGAGGAATTGCGCGCGCTCGTGCAAGCCGCCATTGCCGAAGCCGGCGCGGCGGGTCCCGGCGACATGGGCAAAGTGATGAAAATTCTCATGCCCAAAGTGGCGGGGCGCGCGCCAAACGACATGGTTAGCGCGGCAGTGAAGGACATCCTCCAACCCAAGTAACATGACGTCAATTCTTGTTGCCGCAGAGCGCGCAGAGAAGCGCGGAGAATTTGTATTCAAGACTCTCCGTGGCTTTGCGGCTCTGCGGCTGATCTACCCGCACTAATATGGGGATCATTCCTGCGCGGCATCGGCAAACGCCTCCGCGCATCCGCGCGTTCCAAATTACCCTGCTCGCGGTTGCGAGCGTCATCTCATACGGCGCGCTCGTTTTGCCGTTGCTGATCAACCCCGCCACAACCAGTTTGCAAGCGGGAGACGTTTCCCCGAACAATTATCAAGCCCCGCGCACCCTGCAATTTGAAAGCAAAGCGCGCACCGAAGACGCGCGTCTTGCCGCCGCGAAGGCTGTCGCTCCGGTGTACGCGTCACCGGACCCCGCCATCGCCCGCCAGCAGACCGACCGCCTCCGCGCCGCGCTTGCCCAGATCACACTCATCCGCGATAACGACGAGCTCATCGCCGAACAAAAATTTTCCATCCTTGATTCGATGAGCGAACTCAACCTGCAACCGGAGACCATCGAAAAAGTGTTGGCGCTAACGCCCGCCCGCTGGGATTCGATCAAAGGAGAAGCGTTGAGCGTGCTCGAACAGGTCATGCGGCGGAGCATCCGCGAACAGGACGCGGATACCGTGCGGCGCAGTGTGCCTTCGCTGGTCAGCTTCTCGTTCGACGAGGAACAAGTAGCCATGATTGCCGAATTGGTAACGGTCTTTATCAAGCCGAATAGCGCGCTGAACGCCGAATTGACCGAAGCTGCCCAACAGTCCGCAATGGACGCGGTGGCGCCCATTACTGTGGAATATAAAGTAGGGCAGATCATCGTTTTGCGCGGGCAGATCATCACGCCAGCCCAACGCGAAGCGCTCGAACAATTTGGACTGATCAAGACCGAGACGCTCTGGCAGGATTATCTCGGCGCGGGCGCGTTAGTATTGATCGTTGCCATGTATGTGCGTTTATATTTTTCGCGGCGGCGCATGGCATTCCTGCTCGAAGCGCGCAACCTGCTTGCCGTCGCGTTGATCTTCATCTTCTTCATCGTGGCAGTGCGCGCAACCATCCCCGATCGAACCGTGGTGTCCTATGCCTTTCCACTGCCCGCCATGGGGTTGTTGATCGCCACCATGTTCGGCGTGGAGGTGGGCATCGTCTTTTCAGTGGCAATGGCTTTGCTGGCTCCATACGCCCTGCCCAACACGCCAGACCTGCTTCCGTATTACCTTGTCACCTCGCTGACCGGCGTGCTCGTGCTTGGCGCGGCGCGGCGCGTGTGGACGTTCTTCCGCGCGGGCATTGCCGTTGCCTGGGCGGGCATCATCGTGTTGATCGCCTTCCGCCTCCCGTTCACCCCGACGGATGGGGCTGGCTTGCTCGAACTCAGCGGAGCCGCCATCATCAGCGGGCTTGCCTCCTCGAGCATCGCGCTATTATTGCAATACTTCCTTGCGCAGACGGTCGGTCTCACTACGGCGTTGCAACTCATCGAAATTTCGCGTCCCGATTCGCCGTTATTGCAATTCTTTTTACGAAGCGCGCCCGGCACCTACCAGCACAGTTTGCAAGTGGCGAACCTCGCCGAACAGGGAGCCGAACTCATCGGCGCAGACGCCCTGCTCACCCGCGTCGGCGCGTTGTTCCATGATGTGGGCAAATCGATGAACCCAATGTTCTTCATCGAAAACCAACCGCAGGGACAAATGAACGCGCACGACGATATGGATCCCGCCCAAGCCTCGGCGACCATCGTTGCCCACGTCACCGATGGCGTCGCGCTGGCGCGCCAATATCGCCTGCCGCGCCGCATCGACGATTTCATCCTCGAGCATCATGGCACGATGATCACGCGCTATCAATTCAACAAAGCCGTCGAAGCCGCCGGCGGAGACGCCTCGAAAGTGGATAAAGACAACTTTCGCTACCCGGGTCCGCGCCCGCGCTCGCGCGAATCGGCTCTGCTCATGCTGGCAGACGGTTCCGAAGCCCGCGCCCGCGCCGAACGCCCGCAAACCGAAGAAGACCTGCGCAAGATCGTGTTATCCACCATCGATAGCGCGCAAAAACAAGGCCAACTCGATAACACCCAACTCACCCTGCGCGACCTGAGCATCATCACCGAATCGTTCGTCAATATTTTGCGCGGCACGCACCATCCGCGCGTGTCGTACCCGAAGGATGAATCGGCCGCGACGAATGTGCTGACCGCGCCGAGAAAATAATGATATGTCACCCTGAGCCTGTCGAAGGGCTTAGAATGACATGAACACCAGATGATCAACATCGAATCGAAATTCGACTTTCCTGAAAAGCTTCTCGAACGCGCGGCGCGCGCGGCGTTGCTCCATCAACACCAATCGCCCGATGCGGACTTGTCCATTGTGCTGACGGACGACAAACGCCTGCAACAACTGAATCGGGATTATTTGGGAATCGACGCGCCCACCGACGTGCTCTCCTTCCCCGCCTCCGAATCGGACCCTGACACTGGCTCGCCCTACCTCGGCGACATCCTCCTTTCGATCCCTCGAGCGAAGGCGCAGGCAAAAACTGCGGGGCACGCGCTCGAATCGGAAGCGCAACTGCTGGTGGTGCATGGCGTGTTGCATTTGTTGGGTCACGACCATGCGAAGCCGAAAGAAAAAGCAACGATGTGGAAAGCCCAAGCCGAGATCTTAGACTCATTGGGTTTGGGCACGATTCAAATTCGAGAGGAATAGGCGTCGCGCAATCCACCCTATGAAATCTTTCCTTCTATCCCGCCTCGCCGCCATCGGTCATGCCTTGCGCGGCTGGCAATATGTATTGAAGACCCAACGCAATGCGTGGATCCATTCGCTTGCCGCCACGCTGGTTATTCTGCTCGGTTTGTGGTTGCAGATTCCCCCGCGCGATTGGGCGGTCTTGTTCCTGACGATCGCCATGGTGTTCACCGCCGAGTTCATCAACACCTCCATCGAGGCGGTGGTGGACCTGGCAAGCCCGCAGAAACATCCGCTGGCGAAGGTGGGCAAAGATGTGGGCGCGGGCGCGGTGTTGATCGCCGCGCTGGCGGGCGTGTTGATCGGGTTGTTGATTTTGGGCCCGCCATTTTGGGCGCGGCTGACGATACTGTTTGCTGGCAACTGAATTCCTGAGACTGGAGATTGTCATGGCGCTATCTTTCCAATTCGGCACGGTCGGTTCGCCCGTTGGCACGCCCAAGAAGCCGGGCGGTTCGGTGGGGGCGATCAGGTTCAGCAAATCCATCGGCTTAACCGCGTTCGAGTTGGGCTGGGTGCAATCGGTGCGCGTTTCTGAGGAGACCTGCGCGGCGATCAAGAAGACGGCAAACGATGAAGGCGTTTTGTTGAGCGTGCACGCGCCGTACTTTTTCAACTTGAACGCGACGGATGAGGAATGGCCCAAGTCGCGCAAACGCCTGATGGATGCGGCGCGCTATGGCAACCTCGCCGGCGCGACGGATATTATCTTTCACCCCGGTTCATATTTTGAGCGCCCGCCCGCGGACGTGTTGAAGGTTTCCATCCCGCGTTTGAAAGGTTGCGTCGATGAGTTGAAGAAGCAGGGCAACCCGGTCATCCTGCGCCCGGAGACGATGGGCAAGTCTGCCATGCTAGGTTCGTTGGACGATACGCTGGAGATGAGCAAGGCGATGAAGAATGTGCAACCCTGTTTGGATTTTGCCCACCTGCACGCCCGCCCCGGCGATGGGACGATGAACACCGTTCAAGAGTGGACCAAACTGCTGGAGGCGTATCAAGCCGCCCTGGGGAAAGAAGCGTTGAAGAAACTGCACATCCATTTATCGGGAATCGAATACGGTCCCAAAGGCGAGAAGAATCACCTGGCGCTGGCGGAATCTGATCTCAAGATCAATTTTCTGTTTCAGGTGTTGAAGGAGTTCGGGTGCGGGGGGCGTATCTTGTGCGAAAGCCCGATCATGGAAGACGACGCGCTGAACATGAAAAAGGCGTGGATGAAAGTAAGCGGCGAGAAAGAATAGACTCTATCGGAAATAAAAATGGGTACGCAGAAAAACGCTGACCAACGCTGACCAACGCTGACCAACGCTGATTCAAAGAACAAAATCCGCCTGTTTTGCGCGCTACGCGGTCAGCGTCCAAGAGGGTTTGTTCGGCTTATTACCGATAAAGTCTAATGATTTTATCCGCCCTTTAATGGCGGCGCGTCTTTGTCGTAGACGAACACTTGAAGATCCATCCCCTCTTTGTTCAATAATTCAATGGCGGGTTGAAAGGTCGCGTCTTTGATCTTCTGCATGTCGCCTGCGGGAGCGTACACGCTCAAGCGCGCCTCTTCGTCCGACATCTTCGCCGTCTTCACCTCGGCAATCGGGCAAGCCGCTTTAATCGCATCGGTCATTTGTTTGATCGCATCATCAAGTGACATCAACGACTCCTTCTACTTTCAAATCCTCTAGTTCTCTAATCCTCTTCCGTTATTTCGCAATCTTCGCCACCGTCACACCCGCTCCGCCCTCATGATCTTTCGGCTCTTCAAAAGAAGAAACATACTCGCTCGACTTCAACGCGTTGCGCACCGCGTCGCGCATCTTGCCCGTCCCTTTGCCATGCACGATCCGCACGAACAACAATCCCGCCGAATACGCGCGCTCCAAATATTTTTCCAACTCATCGAGTCCCTCATCTACCAACTTGCCGCGCAGGTTTAATTCGAGCCCTGGAGACTTTCCCGAGTCAAAGGTCGAAGGTCGAAGGTCGCTTGACGTTTGACTTTCGACCTTCGACGTGTCTTCGGACTTCCTCACCAACTCCGCCAGCCTCGCCCTCACGCGCAGACTCCCGATCTGCACCTCCGCGTCGGACTCGCCGAGGGCTGTCACCACACCTTCGGCGTTCAACGTGCTGACGAGGACGCGCTCTCCCAATTGGATTGACGATTTACGATTTACGATTGACGATTGCTCCGCGACCTTCGACATTTGACGTTCGACGGGGGTTGTAATTTTTTCTTCAACCTTTTCGATCTTCTCTTCAATAGATTTGATGGCTTCAAGCGGTTGTTTCGCCCTCTTCAACTGCGACTTGAGCGAATCGATGTTGCTTCTCAACACCGCCACTTCGAGTTCGCCCTCGGCTCGGGCTTTGGCAAGGACTTCGCGACGCTCGTCTTCGATTTTTTCGAGTCGCTTTTCTATCTCTTTGGTTTGCGCTTCGAGTCTGTCGCGCGCTTTCTCCAACTTCTGGCGTTCGCGCGAGGTGCGGTTGCGTTCCTTGCGGATATCGTCGAGCAGTTTGTCGGCGCGCAGGTCGTCGGGGTGAATCTCTCCTTTGGCTGAGTCAATGATCGGCTGGGAGAGACCGAGTCGCTGGGCGATGAGGAGCGCGTTGGAACGGCCAGGGAGTCCAAGCGTGAGGTGATACGTCGGGCGCAGAGTCCTGATGTCGAATTCCAGCGACGCGTTGACCACGCCTTCGGTGGAGTGCGCGAACGTTTTGAGTTCGGGATAATGCGTCGCGACGAGAGTCGTACATCCGCTTTCGAGCAGGTGACTCAAAATTGCGCGTGCCAACGCCGCGCCCTCTTGCGGATCGGTGCCCGCGCCGAGTTCGTCGAAGATGACGAGCGAACGGTGGTCAATGTGTTTGAGGATGCGGATGATGTTGGTGATGTGACCACTGAACGTGCTGAGCGATTGTTCGATGGATTGCTCGTCGCCGATGTCGGCAAACACGCTGTGAAAAAATGGAATCTCCGAGCCGCTCTGCGCGGGGATGTGCAATCCGCTTTGCGCCATGAGGGCGAGCAAGCCGACCGTTTTGAGCGAAACCGTTTTGCCGCCCGTGTTCGGTCCCGTGATGATGATCGCGCGTGTCCCTTCTTTTGGGTTCACGTCAATCGGCACGACGGTTTGAGGATCGAGGAGAGGGTGGCGGGCGTGAGAGATGTTGATTTGTGGAAAGTCGAAAGTCGAAGGTCGAAGGTCATCGTCCTTAGAAACCTTTTGACCTTTGACTTTTGACCTTTGACCCAGTATCGGTTCACTCGCCTTCAATTCATCCGCGTATTTTGCTTTTGCAAAAATCAAATCGAGCATCGCAAGATTTTCAACGCCGTATTTGAACTCCTCTGCGTGTTCGCCGACTTGCGCGGAAACTTCGGCAAGGATTCTTCGTTCCTCGTCGCGGGCTTTCAATTCGAGTTCGCGCAGTTCGTTGTTGAGCTCCACGACGGGAAGAGGCTCTACGAACAATGTCGCGCCGCTGGAGGATTGATCGTGGACGACGGCTTTGATACTCCCTTTGAACTCGGCTCGCAACGGAATGACGTAACGCCCGTCGCGTTGCGTGATGATCGGCTCTTGCAGTTTGTTCGCAGACTCGGTGAGATATTTTTGCAAGCGCGACATCAACCGTCCGTGCGCGATTTTTATTTCGCGGCGCAGGTCGGCGAGTTTCGGCGAGGCGGAATCCAACACTTCGCCGCGATCCGAGAGGATGCGTGTGATCGAGTCCACGATTCCGTGAGGGTCGGGCAGACCAACCGCAATTTGGGAGAGACGCGGGGCTTCATCCGTTTTGCGCTCGAGCGATTTCTTCAACTCACGGCACGAAATGAGAGTGGATTTTATATCCAGCAATTGCTCGGGGTCGAGCACGCCGCCGCGCGCGGCGAGGTCAACGGCTTGGCGGATGTCGTGCGCGCCACCGATGCCGATGTTGTCGTTCGTGGAAAATAACGAACGCGCCTCAGTCGTTTCGGCGAGGCGGGCAATCGCAAGGTCGAATGAATCGGTCGGCTCGAGGGCGAGCGCCAGTTCCATCGACGCGGAAAAATCGCAAAAGGCTTTGAGCCGTTCGCGGACTTTGTGATATTCAAGGACTTGCAGGGTTTTGGAATCCATTGCGGGGGAATTATAACAATGGAGCAAACAAAAGCGGAAGAACGTCCGATTATTTCTGCGACAATTGTTTTGGCAGTATCCGCTCAAGGAACGCGCAGACCACCAGGAATATGAAAATGGATTGGAGACCGATCAACGGAACTTGATAGCGGCGATAGAAGGATGTGAGGACATACGGCGCAAGATAAATCACGTAGAGCAGAGTGGAAAGCGAGAAGGCTGGGTTGCCGCGAATATTTCCGATGAGTAACCCAATGGCGATGCAGAGCGATGGGATGATGGACAGGAAGCTGGTTTTCAACACGATCTTCCAACTCCGTTTATGAGCCTCGAGCGCCGCTGTTTGACGCGACCAATCCTGAACCACTGCGGAGGGATCGTTGAGTTCCAGCGGAGCGATCCGCGCCTCGAACTCGCGTTGAGACAGGGTGGTGGAAATCCAGTACGGCACGTTTGATTCGTCGATGTAGATAAGCCCAGCCTGTTGCAGGGTTAGAATGTCTGCCATGGTCAGCGCGTTGGGCGTGGTGTGCGGAATATCCTCCACGTAATGCGAATAGACGAACGCGCTGAAAGACCGCCTGCCGATGTTGGCGAGCAATTGCGCTGGGTGGGCGCGGATCCATGCTATGGATAAGTTGTAATATGACTCGGTAAAGCGGGCTTCCCCTTCCGCCAGATAACGTTGTTGATTTTCGTTTTTATTGATGAGGTGATATTTGGCGAACGTTTCGTTGGAGGTCAGCCCGTCGGGATCGAGAGCGTTTGCCTGATAGAAGTCGTACCAAAAATTGGATTTGATAGGGATGAGCGCGCCGAACACTTGATAATTTCGCGCCGTCCATGCCAGTGTGGATGCGGCGAGCAGGACGAAGAGTGCGGCTGGTTTCCATCGGTGGGGGCGCGACCCGTCTCGTGAACGGGCTAAGAGGAGGAATCCCTCCGCGACGGCAAAAGCCAGTGTCAGGACGGGATTGGTCAGCGGTAAAAGAATTGCCAGCCAATATACATGCGGGCGAGCCTCTGTGAACGATGCAGTCGCCTGCCTGACCAGGGCAAACAACGCCCAACACACAAAAAATAGATTCACCCAGTCGTCATGCAGGGAGCGGAAAAAAGTATCGCGGTTGAAAAAGACCAACGCGATGAAGATCAACGACAGAAGGTGTGCGTATCTTCCGTATCCAGCTTGTCGGGCAATGGCGAGTAAAAAATAAAGCGAAACGGCGAGCGCGGCGTATTTGAAAATGAACACCGCCCACATCGCAACCAGCGATTTGACGCCGAACACTGCGAACACGCCCGCGAGGAAGAACACGAACAGCGGCGGCATCCACGCGGTGGGACCGCTCTGCGGCGTGAAGGCATTGGCGAACCCGCGCCCGAGGGCGAGCGATTCGGCGATGTTGCCATATTCCCAGCCGAATTTGGTGTTGAGGAATTCAGGTTCGGGGAGGTTATAGTACGCGGCGGCGGCGATAAACAGCAGGAAAACGGCGACTGCCGCCGCGCGTTCGGTGATAAATTTATTCAAGCGTTGTGACAATGAAGTCGTCAAAAGTGACATCCGCCGTGCGGACATCTTCACCGCTCCAGGCGTACAGCCCGACGATGCCGCTGGCGAATGTGCCGTCTGTCACCGATGCGATCTGTTGACCATCCACATACAGGGTGAGCCTGCCGTTGCCGCAATCCGCGCCGATACGGTAGGTAGCCTTGTTTTCTACGATCAAATCGGAATGACCCCACTGATCGTTGTTGGTCAGGAATAGATCGGTCTCGCCTTCTTTGGTCAGGGCGATCGCGTAATTTCCGCCGGGGGTTATGACGAGATAGTAGTACGAATCGCTGGTTGCTTGCAAGTGGCACATGATTCCGAACGCGGTGGAGGATTCGCCGTCGTTGTTGGTGGCGGTGACTTCGATATGGATATTTTCGTACGCCGTGTCGCTTGTCGTGCTCCACACGAACCAACTCGTCTGCTGGAAAACCTTCATCCGCAATGCTTCGCCATCGTATTCAATGGAGTAATCCGTATTGGTGAGCGTGCCCCATTGATCGTTTTGAGAAAAATCATCTTGCAAGAGAACGTTACTGATTGGCGCGGCGGTTTCTGTAGGAGGCGGGGGCTGAGTTGGGAATGGAGTCGATGTGGCGGGAGTCAGAAAGGCGGGCGTTTTCCAATTGAGGAAGAGAATGCCGATGCCCGCCACGCCGAATACAAGACACACAACGGCAAGGCATCCAACGATCCAGCCTGTGTATCCTCTTGAAGAGGCTGGGGCGGTTGAGGGAGCAGGAGCAGGCATACCCTGAGTCTGCTCGTTTGGCGTCCATGTGTGAGAGGCAGGCGCGGGTTTGGAGTCTGGCGTGTGCCGGGCTGTTCCCGTTTCTTCGAGCGCGCGCTTCCATGCGGAGAGAAATTCGGCGGCGGTGGCGTAGCGATCACTTGGGTCTTTGGCGAGCGCCTTGAGGATCACTTGTTCGATAGGTTCGGGAAGATCTTTTTTGATGATCGACGGCGGCGGCAACGGGTCGCTGATGTGTTTGAGGATGACGGCGAGCGGCGTATCGGCGACGAATGGCACACTGCCTGTGACCATTTCGTAGAGGATGATGCCGAGCGAATAAATATCGGAGCGCTGGTTGATGCTTTCCGCTTTGGCTTGTTCAGGGCTGATGTAGGCGGGCGTGCCGAGGATCGCGTCGGTTTGGGTGAGGCGGGGGGAGGCGCTCTCTAACAGTTTGGCGATGCCGAAATCGGTGAGGAATAAATTTCCGTCGCTGTCGATGAGGGCGTTGGCGGGTTTCAGGTCGCGGTGCACAATGCCATGCCCGTGGGCGTAATTCAACGCTTCGGCGAGTTGGGTGAAGAGACGGTCGATTTCGTTCAACGAAAGCAGACCCGCTTCCATCTTGGTTTTGAGCGTCCCCGCTTCGAGGTAGCGCATCACGAAATAAGTGACGCCGTCGCTTTCGCCGAAGTCGAACACGGGCAGGATGTGCGGATGTTCGAGCCGGGCGATGATGCGCGCCTCTTGTTGGAAACGCGCCGCGAACTCCGGACTCTCCGCCAGTTGACGCGGCAGGACTTTGATCGCCACGTTCCGATCCATGGACGGCTGATACGCCTTATAGACGGTTGCCATCCCTCCTTTGCCGACTTGACTGATAATCCGGTAGGAACCAAGCATCTGTCCGGGTTGAAGTGTGTCCATGTTCATTCCTGTTTGTTCAATTCTACACGGTTTGAGGTCAATTTCAGTTGCGATTTCAATATCATGCTTGTTCGTCTCGTTCGTCCAGCGCGATTTGCCAAGCAAATCGACTGCTGGACGAATGTAGGCGCTCTGTGGTGGTGATGCCCAAGCCGTAGTTGCGCTGCGGCGGCGGCAGTACAACTGCCCGCCAACTGCGTAAGTCCTGTAAGAATAAGAAAGAGAGCGGAGATTTTCTCCGCTCTCTTGTACTCTGTTCCTTTGGAAATTATCCCATAGTTTGAAGATCGTGTGGGATAACCTATCTACAAGGTTCACGGCAATCTGGCGTAGTACAGAACTGGCGCTTCGTACGGCGTGCTGAAAAAGAGGAATTCGATCGTTTCCGGTCGGTTGAAGCCTTTCACAGACCATTTCACCGATGGGCTGGAATCGAATGCCGCCGAGCCGGAATTCGCAATCACCAGGGTGGGGCTTGCCCATGTTCCGTTGGAATTCTTCTTGATCACGCACATGTCATCCATCGAAAGACAGGATGTGGCGCCTCCGATTGAGTTGAACGGATGCCCATGCCCGATGATGTAGATTTCGCCGCGGCTGTTAATCGCCAGCGCCGGGTCGTGAGTCAGAGCGTTAATAGCCTGGTCCACCCAGCCGGAGCCGTTGTTGATCACGTAATGGATCCGTCCGTAATCGCCTATGCTTCCATCGAACTCTTGAATATACACAAGGTGTTTTGTCCCTGATGGGTCGATGATCAAACTTGGCGATTGATCGATATTCAACCCAGCCGAGGTGCTGTGCCAGACCGGGGATGTGCTGGCAGTTTCAACATTACCCCAAACCCCGTTGCTTGCCCTGGTGCGCGTTAAGATTCGGGCTGGGTTGGTTGCTTCAGACACCCAAGCAATGGTGATCGAATTGTCTACCGGAGAAACCGCAATCGTGGGATGATTCGAACTTCCTGCCGCATCCACTTGTGTAAAAGCGCCGGAGGGTGTCAGCGTATTCAGCGTGGAATTATATGTATAGGCGCGATGTTGAATGTGGTTCGTAGCGCTCCAATACACAACCTGCAAATTTCCACTGGTATCCACCATGCCGGATACGCCCGTAGTGCCCACGTATGGAGACGAAGGGAACGTGCCTCCATCGGTCGCCAACGTGATGGGGGATCGGAACGTGTTCGTGGAGGTGTCGAAGGGATAGTCCTTGATCTGGCTGTTTTGCAGGTTGACCAGCACGTGGATGATCGTTCCGCCGTCATATACCGCATCGACCGAAATGGGGTTGCTGGCTTCCGTCACCTGAATGGGACCGGTGAAGTCTGCGGCGGAGGCGGGTAATCCCGGGTTCACCGTCCGGTAGACGCGGATCACACTCGACGATTGCTGATTGACGACGGCATACACGCGGTCGTTTGCGGCGCGCACGAGCTGATGCTGGGTTGAATCGGTCCCGCCTGTGCCAATGGAGAAAACCGCCGCCGTAGAGGGAGCAGATGTGGGAGTCGAGGAAGCGCCGGTGACCGGCGTCGAGGTGCGGGTTGCGGTCGTGAAAATCGTTGGCGTAAGAGTGGGGATGCTGATCGATGTGGAGGTTTGGGTCGGCACGCGGGTTAACGTTGCAATGCCTACCGGGGTATTTGTCACACTGCTCCCGGAAATGTTCCCACCGCCGAAATCATCGGCAAGCGCGTCACTCGCGCCGATGAACCACATTCCCACATATCCGCCGTTGGCGGCATACGTCCAGCCGCTGGCATCGGATGTTCCAATCAGGACGCCGTTCTTATACACTTCCACGCTTCCGTTCGACCTTGCGCGCGCTCCCCATTGGTCGCCGTTCGCCAGGGTGACGGGGATGTTGGAGCCGCGTTGCACCCATCCTTGCGCGCTGGAGTATGTGAGGATCTGCGCGGCTTGGAATTGCGGTCTGTAGGTAACTGCGATCACTCCGCTTGCGTAGGTTGTCCTGCTTTGCGATTTGAGAAGAAGGGCGTTATCAGACCCGGAAGGCCCGATGCTTGAAAATACGGCAAACGCTTCCTGGTCCGCGCCGAATTGATTCGCGCCCCAGAAGATCGCGCCGCCCGATCCCACATCCATGCGGTTAGACGCGATGGAATAGCCGCTTGTTGTGGAAAACCAATTGGTTCCCAGGTTCCCATTGGCGCGGTTGAACGTATCCAGGGCTGGCGATTGTGGGAACCCGCCCGGCGCGGCGGTGAAAGTTTGAGATGCCGCCGCTACTTGCGTGAAAGTTGCCGTTGGTGTGTAGACCGGGGTAAAGGCGCGCGTTGGCGTTAACGAGGCGGGCGCAGAGGTGCTCGTGGCGCTGTCTCCAGTCACCGTTCCGCCGCCAAAATCATCGACAAAAGCATTGGGCGAGCCGATGAAAATTAATCCAATATAGCCGCCGTTGGTTGCGTAGGTCCAACCGCTGGCATCGACGCTTCCAAGGAGCGAATTATTTTTATAGATCTCCACCAACCCGGTCGCGGTCACATGCGCGCCGAGTCGATCCCCGTTTGCAAACGCGGCGGATACGTTTGTTCCGCGTTGGACCCACCCCTGTGTGCCGGAAAAAGTCCATACCTGAACGACCCGACTTGCCGCCTTGTAGGACACCGCGAGGACCCCACTCGACCAGCTGGTCTTGCTTTGAGATTTTAACAAGAGCGCCTGGTCAGAGCCAGCGGGGTCGATGGATGAAAAAGTGACGAATGCCGCCTGGTCTGCCCCATACTGAGCGCCCCAAAAAATGCCGTCGCCGTTTCCCACATCCACCGTGTTGGATGAAATAGAGTAGCCTGTGGTTGCGCCAAACCAATTGGCTCCCAGCCCTCCATTGGCGCGGTTGAAATTATCAAGCACGGGCGCGCTGAGGGTGAGCGCGGATGGCAGGGTGGTAAAACCAAGATTCCCCAAAACCAAGCACCCGACAAGAATGATCGCAAACAACTTATTTCGATTCATGACAAAACTCCTATGGATGATAAATTGATCCACAATTTGACGACGTGTCCTATGCGCACTTGAGCAACTGAAAATCAAATTGTTTGTCCCCAAAATAACAAGGCTATCTTAACATTAATAGCTGAATTGCCGAATAGTATAAAAATACTATTTTCATGTCAATCACCGGTGAGGCGCTTGGTGTGACTCACCGCTTTGCGAAGGCGTGGAAAACAACAGAGCGGAGACCACGGTCTCCGCTCTCCATAAACGTTATCCCGCAGTTCAACTGCGGGATAACGAATTTACACCACCGGCTCTTCCACAACTTCGGGAAGGTCCTGTTGCTCAAGGATGATCTCTCCGTCGGCATTCATCGTCACTAGGATCGAATCGCCGTGTTGGAATTCTCCGCTCAACAACTTATCCGAGAGCGGATCTTCCACCTTCTGCTGGATCACCCGGCGGAGGGGGCGGGCGCCGAATTCAGCGTCGTAGCCCGCGTCCGCGAGGGAGGCGAGGGCTTCGGCTGTGGCGGTCAGGATGAGGTCATGTTCTTTGAGGCGTTCGGCGACTTTATCCAATTCAAGCGTAACGATCTGCTGGATGTCTTCCTTGTTGAGCGCGCGGAAGATCACGGTCGCATCCAAGCGGTTGATGAACTCGGGGCGGAACGCGCGTTTGAGCGATTCGTTCAACTTCTTGCGCATGTCTTCATACGAGAGGCGCTCTTCGGTCACTTCATCGCGTTTGAGCGCGAAGCCGAGCGACGATTGTTTCTTGATCACATCCGCGCCGATGTTGGAGGTCATCACGATGATCGCGTTGCGGAAGTCCACTTTGCGGCCCTTCGCATCGGAGAGGTGACCCTCTTCCATGATCTGCAACAACATGTTGTGCACTTCGGGATGCGCCTTCTCGACTTCATCGAAGACGACGATGGAATACGGTCTGCGGCGCAGGGCTTCGGTGAGTTGACCGGCTTCTTCGTAGCCGATATATCCCGGAGGCGCGCCGACGAGACGGGAAGCGGTGTGCCTCTCCATGAACTCGGACATGTCGAGTTGGATCGCGGCTTCTTCACTGCCGAACATGAACTTGGCGAGTGTTTTGGTTAATTCGGTTTTGCCGACGCCTGTGGGTCCAAGGAACATGAACGAACCGATTGGGCGTTTCGGGTCTTTCAGCCCGGCGCGCGCGCGGCGGACGGCGCGCGAGATCGCCACGATGGCATCTTCCTGCCCGATGATTCCCTTGCGGAGTTCATCTTCCATCTTGAGCAGACGTTGCGATTCTGCTTCGGCAAGTTGCATGAGCGGAACGCCCGTCCACATCGAGACGACTTCAGCAATATCTTCCGCCGAAACGACGGGACTGCTCGCGCGATCCCAGCCGGTGCGCAGGCGTTCGATCTGCTCGCTCAATTCGGTCTCGCGCTCCTGCCATTCGATGATGTCTTCGTTGTTGCCTTCTTCTTGCGCGAGGGAGCGGTTTTGTCTTGCCTGCCTCAACTGACCAAATAGGTCTTTAGCATGTTTCGCGGCGGGACTCTTGTACATGCGCACGCGCGAGGAAGATTCGTCGATCAAATCTATCGCTTTATCGGGGAGGAAGCGTTCGGTCACGTAGCGCGTGGATAAATGCGCGGCGGCTTCGAGCGCTTCATCGGATATCACCAGGTGATGATGTTCCTCGTAGGCGGAGCGAATCCCTTTCAGGATTTGGATCGTCTCTTCCTCGGAGGGTTCGTCCACTTGGATGGGTTGGAAGCGGCGTTCGAGCGCGGCATCCGATTCGATGTGCTTGCGATATTCGTCCATCGTCGTCGCGCCGATGACTTGCAATTCGCCGCGCGATAACGCAGGCTTGAGGATGTTCGCCGCGTCTACAGAGGAACCAGCGGCGCCCGCGCCGACGAGCATGTGCACTTCGTCAATAAAAAGGATCGCGCCTGATTGTTTGAGTTCATCAATGACGCGCTTGAGTCGTTCCTCGAATTGACCGCGATACATCGTGCCAGCCACCAGCGAGCCGACATCGAGTTGCAGTAATCGTTTGTTCATTAATGGAGCGGGAACGTCGCCGTCAACAATTCTTTGAGCAAGTCCTTCAACAATGGCAGTCTTGCCGACGCCGGGTTCGCCGATCAACGCGGGGTTGTTCTTCGTGCGCCGCGCCAAAATTTGAATCACGCGCTCGATCTCCATTTGGCGACCGATGACAGGATCGAGTTTTTTCTCTTCCGCTTTCGTGGTGAGGTCGGAAGCCAATTGGTCAATGAGCGGGGTTTTCTGATTGGGCTGGGCGCCGCGCGCGGGTCCCACACCGGCAGGCGTCGGGGAGGAAGAAGCGGACTCGTTTAACACGCGGCGAGTCTGCCGGCGGATCTGATCCGGCGTCACGCCGAGCCGGCGCAACACTTCCAACGCCGCGCCGTCCACGCGGACTAGTCCAAGCAAAATGTGTTCCGTGCCGATGTAATGATGACCGAGTCGGCGCGCTTCATCTACGGCAAGTTCGAGCACTTGCTGTGTGTCGCCCGCGAGTTCCACGCGGCTGGGGTCGAACCCAACCGAGCCGGAGGAAACGCGGCGGATCACCTCGCGCACGCGGTCCGATGTCATTCCAAGTTCGCGCAGGACGCGCCCTGCTACTCCGCCCTCTTCATCCATTAAACCTAACAATAAGTGCTCTGTGCCGATATTATTGTTGCGGGATTGCTCAGCCTCTTGGTGTGCCAGGCTCAAAACCCGTCTTGCTCGCTGTGTAAATCGCTCCATTCCAGCCATGATTTTTTCTCCTGAACGTGGATGTATTCTACCAAAAAGCCCAACGAGTCGTTGTAGGAAAAAGATTAGAGTTTATTTACAACGCTGATACAATGATGTAAGGTTGAAAATTCTTGTTGTCAACCTTGCGAAGGTTCTCAACCTTCGCAAGGTTGGATAAAGGATGGATGATATGCAATCAATTTGCGTTTTTTGCGGATCTTCGGATGCGGTTCATTCCGACTATTTTACTGCCGCGCGTTCCCTCGGCATTCTCCTCGCGGGCAGAGGGATTCGGTTGGTCTACGGTGGCGGCAAAACCGGCTTGATGGGCGCGGTAGCCGACGGCGCGCTCTCTGCCGGCGGGGAAGCGGTGGGCGTCATCATCCCATCGATGAACAACCCGGCTCTTGCACATGACGGGTTAACCCGCATGGATGTTCCACCCGATATGCACGCCCGCAAAGCAAGGATGCACGAACTCGCGGAGGGATACATCGCCCTGCCCGGCGGATTCGGCACGTTCGATGAATTGTTCGAGACCATCACCTGGGCGCAGACCGGCGCGCACCAAAAACCTGTGGGATTATTGAACGTGAGGAATTATTATGCGCCCCTGCTCGCCGCCATGGATCATGCGGTGGAGGAAGGCTTCATCTTCAATGAACATCGCAATTCGATCTCATGCGACCCTGACCCCGTAAAATTGTTGGAGGCGATGGCGAAGTATGAACATCCACATGACGCGGTGAAGAGGTGGATGAGGGAGGAGTAGTCTGTTAGTCTGTTAGTCTGTTAGTCGAGTAGTCGAGTAGTCTCATAGTCGAAGTATGTGTGAGCATGAATATTTCATGGCTTGAACTTCGGATAAAAGATTTGCAAGCACAGGCAGAGTTTTACGCCAACGCGCTTGAACTGCTATATATGCAATCATTCCCCGAGACCCATCCACACTTTAACGCGTTTCCATGAAGAAGGTTTTTCGCGTTTTTCCAGCGACTGTTGCTTGATCAATTTTCTGTAATACTGTTCATGCAGAAGTTGCGCGCGCTCGTGGTCGTAGTGTTCGGCGAGACGGCGGCTTTCCTCGCCCATTTGTTTTGCCAGCGCGGGCGAGTCGACGATCTGCGAGATGGCATCTGCCATGGCATGGACGTCACCGGGTTTAACGAGATACCCGTTGCGGTTGTGATGCACCACTTCGGGAATGGAGGTGGCTTCGAATGCCGCGAGGGGCAGTCCGCTTGCCGCGGCTTCGAGGAGCACCAGCCCCTGCGATTCGACTTCCGACGCCATCACGAACACGTTCGCCATGCGATAGACCGCGGGCAGGCCGTCATCCATTGAAATGTAACCGGTAAAGTGGACGCGGTTCTGTATCCCTAGCGAGTTGGCAAGGCTGACAAGTTTTTCCTTTTCTTTTCCATCTCCTACGATCACCAAATGCGCGGGCGAGACGTCCATCACTTCCGCCGCGGCATGAATGACGCGCTCGACCATTTTTTCCGGGTCAAGCCGCCCCACGTGCAGGATGAGGGGAACGCCGAAGGGGAGATTCAGTCTCCGCTTGGCGGCGGCAGTTTCCCCGTCGGAAAGAGGCGGGCGAAACAGGCGCGTGTCAATTCCGCACGGGATGGTTTCCGAGTCGATGCTCATGGCGCCGGTCACGATATCCGAAACGGTTTTGGTGGTGGTAATGATCGAAGTGGATTTGCGCGCGAGGATATCCAGGTATTTCCAGCCCGCTTTTTCCACGGCTTTATCCAGCCCGCCGCGATCGGTGAGCACGGCGGTCACGTACCACGGCAGCATGTGGACGGTGAAGGTGGTTGGGATGTGCGCCCGTTGGGCGTATTCGAAACCAACCCAGCAAAGAATTGGCTCGTGAGAGTGGATAATATCCGGCCGAAATTTTTCGAGCGCTTTTAAAATGGAGGCGCGCGGATACACGAGGAAGCGTTGACCCACTCGCAAGGGGTGGTGCATTGATCTTAGCCGTTGGACGGTCAGATTTTTTTGGGTGGATATATAGGGATGATTTTTATCGCTTGCCGCGATGACCAGCACTTGATGCTCGCGCTCCGCCATGCCTTTGGCAAGCTGTTCGACGACGATCGAAGCGCCGCTGATCATGGGGGGGTAGGATTGGGTGATGTACGCGATTCTCATAGCGATTCCGCGCCGGCGCGGTTCAATCCTTCACTTACGGCTGGTTCGCCCTTTGGTAGCGTCGCGCCACGAACCAGCCCGCCACTCCCAAAAGGATAAACCCGGCGAGGAAGATCCAGATCAGCGCGGGAATCTGGTTGACGTACGCGCCGACAGTGACCGTGAGAATGCTGGCGATTCCGCGCCCCAGCATGTTTGCCAGTAGGAAGCGCCGCGGCTCCATGTTGCCGAGACCCGCCACGTAACACATTGCGTCGTTCGGTATCAACGGCATGACGAGGGTGATGACGTAGAACGCCACGCCCTGGCCCGCCGCGCTTTTATCCCAGCGGTCGAGGGTGGCTGGGGCGATCCATTTTTCGGCGAAGGGGCGTCCAAATTTGCGAGAGAGCCAGAACGCGATCTGTCCGCCCAGCACGAGGCTGGTCCATGTGATGAGGATGCCGCCGATGAAGCCGTAGATGTAGCCGCTGGCGATCATCAATGCCTGACCGGGGATGAAGGCGATGAACGCCTGGAGGATGAAAAGAAGGAATAGCACGGCGGGTCCCCAATAGCCGTATCCGCGAATCGATTCGATCACCGCGTTCAGGTTGCTGAACCAGCGCAGAGAGTCGATGATGGGCAGGCGATAGACCCACAATAGAATCAGCGATAACGCGATCGACGAATAAAGAATGATTTTTTGTAACGACATGGTTTGAATTATGCGCGCGCCCGCATGAACGCGTTGACCGTTCCGTAGAATCCTTCATTCAACTCTTCGAAGGTAAAGGGACGCGGCGGCTGGTGGAAGGGGTAGGTGAGTCTCACGACGTTCATATCCGCAAAATGGGTTTCGGCAATGCTCAGCGTGGCATCGAAGCGCAGGAGCGGATCGTAAATGGACATGGCGAAGTAACACGGCGTTGTGTGTTTTTCCGAAGGCGGGTCGAACTCCATCGTTAAAATTTCGGTGATCTGCGAGGAGAGAATATCGAACGTGGTGGTGGTGGTGCGCGGAAGTTTTCTCTTGAGCGGGATGGTGTTTTCAAGTTTGCCGATGGCGCGCACAAACGCAATGGCGATCGAGAGCGTACGGGGGTTGCGCACGAACTTCACGAAGAAGGTCTGTACCCAGCGCCGTTTGAACTGCTGGATGACGTGATACAACATGGTCAGCCGCGTTTTCGAATAGGGAAGCGCCCTCCACCCGAGGCAGGGGGCGATGAGGATCAGGCGGTCGATGCGCGCGGAGAGGCGTTTGAAGGCGCGCATGGCGAGGATGCCGCCGAAGGAAAACCCCATCAAGTTGAAGCGTTCGTATCCGAGTTTGTCGGCGAGTTGTTCCACCAGTTCGGCGACCCGCGCGCTGGAAAACGATCCTGTGAACGGCGAGGATTGCGCGTGCCCGGGCAGTTCGAAAAAATAGACCTTGAACCATTGCCCCATGAATTGGACGAGGGTGAGCCAGTCTTCCCATTCTGAAATAGTGGCGGGCACCATGATGAGTGGTTCGCCTTCGCCCACTTCCAACACGTGCAGGCGCGAGAGGGGCAGGTCGATGAAGTAGGTTTGATATGATGGCGGCTGAGAGGTGGACACATTCATCTCCTTGATCTGCCCATCTATAGCAGTTTTGATGGGCAAATGCAAGGGTTGGAGGCTGTCAAAAACCCCTCAGGCTTTTTATGTTTAGATTCTTTACCATACATGTAAGGGTATTGACCGCAATGCGCGCTACGGTCGCCAAGTGAAAAAGGCATTCTGTTCGTTCTTTGTGGCGGCACTTAGGGTTCGTAAAAATATAAATTCCTTGTTGAGATGCAGTTCGATTTGCTTGGCAAATCGTGCATCCCGCTCGCAGTACAACTGCTCGCGAACAAAAACACGGGAAGTTATTAATTTACAGACCCTTAGCGGCACACTTGTGCGGGAGAGAGTTCAAAAATAAATCTTTGTTGCTTATCAGATCGCGCCAAAAACTAACAATTGAATTTTTAAAGCAAAGACAACTGCATTTCGGAGCGAGTTTTCTTTCTTGTTTTTTCGGATAGTCGAGGAAGTTCGTAATTTGAAATAAAAAGCTCATTACCCTTCTCAGCCTTTCCTTGTTTGTAATTGTTCATCCCGTACTGCAATTCCCACTCGTAAATATTGGCAAACGAAAAGTTGTTTCTAATTTCAGACGAGTCATCATAAGTAATCAACCATGAATGTTTGCACGCTTTTACCCCCCGCGCAAAATCATCGTGGTTAAATTCGGTATGAAGAATTCCATTTTTTCCATATAACCGCGATTTGGTTGCTTTGAAATAAGGCGGATCAAGGAAGGTGAACACTTCCTTATCTCCATCTTTCAAGAGTTCCCGATAATCCAAATGGGTAATTTTCACTCCATCCAAGAGTTGCCCCATTTTTGCGACTCGTTCGATGGAAGATTCAGTAAACCTGCTTTCAAACGCAAGTTGCGAAAATCCGCCAGATTCAACAACGCCAGAAAATGTGATGCGGTTTAGTACAAAGAAACGAATGGCGCGCTCAAACTCGGTTAGAGTTTTGACGTCAACTTGAAGCAATTCATCGAACAATTCCTGCCCATTGCGCCTTTCCTTCCTAACCTTTAATATTCCACATGACAGTTTTTCTGAATCGGCTTGGGCGTATTTCCAGAAAAAATAAAGTTCTGGGTTTAGATCGTTTATCCAGATCTTCAGATCAGGTTTTTTCTGCTTTAGGTATATGAAAAATGAGCCGCCGCCCACGAAGGGCTCGCGGTATTCATCAAACTCTTTCGGCAGAAGATGTTTCATCTGCTTGATTGCCCGTGATTTTCCGCCGGGATAGCGCAGGGGAGTTTTTATCTCAGCCATTGTTGCCTCTAATTTCAATGGTGAGATTTTTGTTATTGGTTGCTTCTAGATTTAGTTTGTTTAGAATTTCTTGATATGCTCTTGAGACCTTGTTCAATTTGACAAAATTATAAAATTCCACTTTTCGGCAGGGAAACTGGATATTGCCTTTTACTTTGTTTCCTGTCAACTTTAAACGCGCTGAAAACCTGACCTTACGTCCCCGCACTTTTAACGAATGAAGGTTGGCAAACAATATCAGTTTGAACAACCCATCTTTGATATCGGAAATTGACGGCAAAAACTTCTTTGTGGAATTTTTTGACTCTTGAATAATATACCCACTCCTACCGCGTAAAACTTCATCAGCCGTAAGATGATATACGCCGCCAAGGTAATTTTCGATCAAGAAGACACTTTTTCCACCGTCTTCTAAATATTCCAGGTTGTGTTCTGTTTTAGATTCTCGAAGCGCGGCCCCTTGAGAACCCTTCAAGGAAATATCCCTGAAACGGCGATAATCTTGTCTTACAGATTCAAGGTACTGAAGCTTTATTCTGCCAGGATGGACTTTAACTTTTGTTTTAGATGAAATAATCTCATACGAGGTAATGGCTTTTTCATAGATTTCTACAAAACGGTTTTCAAACAAAGTCCGATTCCAGTGCAAGGCGCTTTGTTTGTACGAAATTATTGCCTTAAGTTGGTCTTTGACAGATTTGGCATTTAACTTCTGACTGGTTAATTTATCCCTGTTCTTTTGCGTTGAACTACGATTTTTCTCGGCGTTCTCGTAATATGCTAAAACAATATACACATTCAATAAATTCATCCACGAAATGGTGGAATATTGAATTTTGTCTAAGTCCCCATCCAGCCCCTCATCCTTCATAACTGGAATAATTGTCACAATTTTCTGTGAGTTGTACGTGTTGTACAATCGCGCAAAAGGATAGGTTCTTGTGCGCTTGGGCGAAGTCCATTTGGAGTAGGCAACTTGTCCATTGGGATGATTAATGATTCCAAAGGATTTGGCTTTATTCACGTCAAAATCATTAAAGCCGTACTCTATCAAGCCGCTTGCTAAATGGGCTTGATAACTCATATCTTTGATAAATCCTTGAAGGCGTAGCGGCTCAGACATTTTCAATTCTCGTGATTAAACTTGAATCGAGTATACAACACCTCCCCTCTACCAACAAGCGACCCTCTCAATGCTATACTCAACCTCATGCTCCTCCTTGCCTTCCTTGCCGCCATAGTCGCCGGCGCGGTCAACGCTCTCGCCGGCGGCGGGACGCTCATCACCTTTCCCATGCTTGTCTTTTTGGGAATCCCGCCCGTCACTGCCAATGTGACGAACACCGTCGCGCTGTGTCCCGGCTATTTCGGCGGGGCGTTTGCCCAACGCAACGACCTGCGCGGGCAGGGGAAACGTCTGTGGTTGGTCTTACCCGCCGGAATCTTTGGCGGCGTGCTGGGCGGATTTTTGTTGTTGCAGACCGGTGAAAAGTTGTTCAGCGACCTCGTCCCATTTTTGATTCTGCTGGCGTCGGGCTTGCTTGCCGCGCAGGACCCGATCCGGGCATGGCTCACGCGTCGACTGGGCGCATCGCATGGTTCGCTCGAATCGTTCACATGGCTTCCGGTAGGGCTGGCTTCGGTCTATGGCGGGTATTTCGGGGCTGGGCTGGGTGTGATGCTCCTTTCAGCGCTGGGACTGACCGTCAATGACACGCTCACGCGGTTGAACGCGTTGAAGCAGGCGGTATCGTTCATCGTCAACGTGGCGGCGGCGGTCTTCTTCCTGTTCTCGGGAAAAGTCGCATGGACTGTGGCAATTGTCATGGCGGTCGGAGCGTTGCTGGGTGGGATGATCGGCGGCAGGCTGGCTGGTCGCGTCAAGCCCTCCGTATTGAAGGGGATGGTCATCGTCATTGGCGTGTGCATTTCCATCCTCTACTTTTTTCGAGGCTAAACTTTCCGGCTCTCACCATCGGTTCACTCATCGCTTTTTCATCAATTGTCCTTCATCATTCATCCCTCCTGTTTTATAATCCCGCCACAAATTCCAAAGGAGTCTCTGTGCGAAAAATTTTATTCACTCTGTTGCTTGCCAACATCCTGCTCACTGCCTGCGCTCCATCCGCCTCCGACGCGCCCGCAAAGGCGGTTGAAAATTACCTGAACGCGCTCGTCGCCAAAGACGCGGCTCGTCTTCCCACGCTCGTCTGCGGCGACTGGGAGGAGGACGCGCTCATCGAACTCGACTCACTGCAAGCGGTTAACGCGCGGCTCGAGAACGCGGCCTGTTCGCAAACGGGAACCGACGGCAACTTCGCCCTCGTGGATTGCGCCGGCAGTATCGTGCTCACCTACAACAACGAAGACCAGAACCTTGACCTTTCGCTCGTCACCTATCAAGTCGTGGAAGAAAGCGGCGAGTGGCTGGTCTGCGGCAAGCAATAGACTCAAGAACTGATGGTACGTAATCCAACCATAGAAACGCGGAGTCGCGGAGAAACAATAAAGGGATTTTCTCAATGTCTCTGCGACTCCGTGGCTATTGCGCAAGGTGAGTTAAGAACATCCCGCAGGATTCTGCGCGGATGATGATGCGACTATTTAACCTGCGGGACGACTTTTCTTTATGGGACTGACACAGATCGGCGCTTCGATCCTGACCGCGTTGCTGGTCGGCCTGTGGGCGCGCGGCGCGGCGCGTGGATATTTTCTCCTCGCCCTCAGCGCGCTCGCCCTCTTTTGGTTCCAGCCCGCCGTGCCGCTCCGTTCCTTCGACTTTTGGATTCCCTCGCTTTCGATTTTCCTTGTCGTAATCGTTTGGTTCATCACCTCCACTGCCGGCGCGTGGAAATCTCGCCAGAACCTTATCGGGCTTGCCGTCCTCATCGGCATGATCGTCCTCGTCGACCTCACGCGGTACATTTTCCCCAACCCTATCCTTACAACAACGACTGCGCCGAGACTCATCATTGTTATCGGCTTTTTTGTGGTTGCCGCATTTGCCGTTGCGACATCAACAATTCTCTCGCGTCGACTTGCCTTCACCTTCTCTCTCGCAATTATCTCGCTCATCATACTTCTCCTAATTCTCAAATCCCCGTTTCTCTCTCTTCAAGCCAGCATCTTCTTCCGCGCGTTGACCAACCGCCCCCTCGACACTGCCTCCGCGTTGGACTTGCGCTGGCTCGGGTTTTCATACATTTCTTTCCGTCTCATCCATGTTTTGCGCGATAAACAAACGGGACGCCTGCCCGAACTGTCACTACCGGAGTTTGCAACCTACGTCGTTTTCTTCCCCTCGTTGTCCGCCGGTCCCATCGACCGCGCCGAACGGTTCGCCGGAGACCTGCGCGCGGAATTTCGCCTCACACAAGATGAAACTTTGCTGGCGGGTCAACGGATCGTGGCTGGTTTGTTCAAAAAATTCGTCATCGCCGACACGCTGGCGTTACTGGCGCTCAACGACGCGCTCGCGGCGCAAGCTCACACAACAGGCTGGCTGTGGTTCCACCTCTACGCCTATGCCTTCCAGATCTATTTCGATTTCAGCGGCTACACCGATATTGCCATTGGCGTTGCGCGTCTCGCGGGCGTCAAACTCCCTGAAAACTTCACCTCGCCGTATACCAAACCCAACCTCGCGCAATTTTGGAACTCGTGGCATATTACCTTGACGCAATGGATTCGCGCCTACTTTTTCAACCCCTTCAACCGCTGGATTCGCGGCTACAAATCCCTGCCCACATGGGCGATGCTCCTCGCCGGTCAGCTTGCCACGATGCTCATCATCGGCTTATGGCACGGCGTTACCATGAACTTCATGCTCTGGGGCGCCTGGCACGGTTTTGGACTCTTCCTCCAAAACCGCTGGAGCGATTTCACAAAGACTCGTATTGCGGTTACTAATCCGCGCATGCAAACAGCCTTGCATATCGGCGGCGTCTTGCTCGCCTTCCACTTCGTCGCGCTCGGCTGGGTCTTCTTCGCGCTGAGTTCGCCCGAGTTATCATTCCGCGTGCTAATGAAACTATTTGGGTTCACCTAACCACCCACCGATTTCTGGTTACCGATCGCTTGCTCTTTTACTAATTTACTAATTTGCCGACTTGCTCTTTTGCCGATTTGCTCTTATGCCTACCCCTCGCCTCTTCCCCCTCCTCCTCAAAACAACACTCCTCTTTGTGTTGCTCAATTTTGCGTTCATCTTTACAAATAACATTCCTCTCGGCAAACTCTCGCTCTACAACAAAATCTTCCCAGGGCGCGAGCGTTTTCCCTTCGGCGAAAACCAACGCGGATACAACCTCAGCCTGTTCAATCTCGATGCCATGTTTGCCGCGCATGTTCTCGCCGGCACACCCAAAGCGGACGACGAATTCCGCGTCCTGCTCATCGGCGACTCATCCGTGTGGGGCACGTTGCTCACCCCCGAACAAAACCTCGCGGGACAGTTGAACTCACAAAATATCTCAGCCTGCGGAAAGACCCTCCATGCCTACAACCTCGGCTATCCATACATCTCGCTCTTGCAAGAGCTGATGATCCTCGACGAGGCATTGCAATATCAACCCGACATGGTCGTCTGGCTCACAACGCTGGAATCGTTCCCGCAAGAGAAACAACTCACCGCGCCGCTCGTTGCCAACAGCCCCGGACGCGTGAAAAAATTAATCGCCAAATACCAATTGCATCTCGATCCCAACGACCCGGCGCTGAACCACCCCACCGTGTGGGACCAAACGCTGATTAACCGCCGCAAAGAGATTGCGGATCTCATCCGCTTGCAACTGTACGGCGCGATGTGGGCATCCACTGGCGTGGATCAGTTCTACCCCGAATCCTACGAACCCGCGCAACTTGATTACGAAAAGGACGATGAATTCCACGGCATCAAACCCGCTGAAACATTACAGGGCAAACTTTCGTTCGAAATCCTCGACGCCGGCATGAACGCCGCCGGCGCGCCGACCCTCCTCGTGAACGAACCGATCCTCATCAGCAACGGCGTCAACTCAGACATCCGCTATAATTTTTTCTACCCGCGCTGGGCATTCGACGAGTACCGCGCCGCGCTCGCCGAACACGCCTCCGCGCAAGGCTATCCCTACATAGACCTGTGGGACCTCGTCCCAATGACCGAATTCACCAACAGCGGCGTGCACCTCACGCCCTTTGGCGAATCGATGCTTGCCGAAAAGATCGGCGCATCCATTCAAAATTTTTGCAAATAGGAATCAATGAAACAAAAACTGCTTTTCACACTCTTGTTGACTTCGCTCCTCGCCGCCTGTTCGTCTGGCAGAGGGACTCCCGCTGAGCGTGTTACCGCGACGGATGCCCCGCTTCAACCTCCCAGTGAGGTTGCTCCCACGGTGGCGGCTGTGACCGCCCCCCCGGCGACTCCCGCCGCCACTGGCACACCCATGCCTCCCCTGGAGAAAGACGCGTTCATGGATCTGCCGGTCGTCCCCATGGGAGTCAGCGATGCGATGCGCGCCGTCTATCAACGCGGAATCGAAAACGGCAACGACCCCGCCCGCTTCGCCATCATCGGCGATTGCCAGAATGTTTCATCGTATTTTCTCTCCGCGTTCGACAACCCGAACGAGTACAGCCTCGGGAGCGAGTACGCCTACCTCCAGCCGACGATCGAGTATTATCAGGGTTCATTCTCGCGCGTGAGCCTGGCGGTGAAGGGAGGGTTCAACGCCGCGGCAGTCATCTCGCCGTTGCGCGCCGACCCCAAGTCTTGCAAAGCTGGAGAATCCCCGCTCGATTGCGAATTGCGGACGTGGAAACCGTCCATCGTCTTCGTCAGCATGGAAACATGGTGGTCGCAAAAACCCGCCGAGGAATACGACAAATACATGCGCAAAGTGTTGGACCGCATCATCGAGTTCGGCGCGGTGCCGATCATCGCCACCAAAGCCGATAACCTCGAAGGCGATCACGCCATCAATAACGCCATCGCCCAACTCGCCTACGAATACGAGATTCCCTTGTGGAATTATTGGGCGGCGGTTCAGCCTCTGCCCGATCAGGGATTGAGCGATGACCGCTTCCATCTCACGTTTGCGCGCAACTTTTTCGACGACCCGAAGCGCATGGAAAATGCCTGGCCCTGGCGCAACCTCACCGCGTTGCAGTCGCTCGATGCCGTGCATAATGCGTTGAAGGAAAAGTAACCGGATCAGGACTTACGCAGAATGAGGATTTTGTCCGCTACTCCTAAGGAAAAAAATCCGCGTTTTCAGCGTGAATCAGCGTCCCAATTTTGAAAGTGTAAGGGAATCGGTGAGATTGCCCTATTTCAAGGAAACCTTCGGGACGTTCTGCGTAAGGTGAGTGATATAATTTTGAAAACACAAATTTTCCACTGAACAGTGGGTTTACAGCAAGGAGCAAGACAAGACATGTCCGGTCATTCCAAGTGGTCTACCATCAAACGCAAAAAGGGCGCGGCAGACGCCAAACGAGGCGCGATCTTCACGCGGCTCGCCAGAGAAATTTCCATCGCGGCGCGCGAAGGCGGCGATCCCGATTCTAACTTCCGCCTCAGGCTGGCAGTGGATAAAGCCCGCGCTGAAAACATGCCCAAAGATAATATCGAACGCGCCATCAAAAAAGGTTCGGGCGAAGACAAAGACGGAGCCGTCTTTGAAGAGGTCACTTTCGAGGGCTACGGTCCGCACGGCTCGGCGTTGATGGTCACTTGCGTCACCGATAATCGCAATCGCACCGTCCCCGATATGCGCCACGCGTTTAGCAAATCGGGCGGCAACATGGCAGAGCCCGGCGCGGTGGCATGGCAATTCGATCGCAAAGCCTATTTTGAATTTCCCGCCAGTCAGTTATCGTTCGACAAAGCCTTCGAGTTGGGCGTCAACGCGGGCGCAGACGATGTCATCGACGGCGGCGATACCATCGAAATTTATTCGCCCGTCGAATCGTTCAAAACCATCGCCGACGCATTGCATCAAGCCAAAGTCCAGCCGGACGAATCGGGCTTGCGCATGGTCGCCAAACAGGAAGTGGAACTCGATGTGGAAGCCACGTTGAAGTTCATGAAGATGGTCGAGACCATCGAGGAACTCGACGACGTGCAAGACGTTTTCCACAACGTCAAAATTTCAGACGAAGCCCTCGCCGCGCTCGAAGCCGCTTGATTTTTTTGTAGCGCCGACTTAAGTCGGCGTTACTTTTATAATGACCCTCGCACTTGGAATTGACCCCGGCACCGCCACCACTGGATACGGACTCGCGCGCCTCATGCCCGACGGGGAACTGGTCGCAGTTTCCTTCGGCATTATCACCACCCCCAAAGACGCAACCCCGTCTGCCCGGCTGGAGATGTTGTATACCAACCTGCGAAAAATCATCAAACAACACAAGCCCGATACCTCTGCCGTAGAAAAATTATTCTTTGCCCGTAACGTGACGACTGGCATCGCCGTCGGTCAGGCGCGCGGAGTTGTGTTACTCGCGCTCGAACAAGCGGGGATCGAAATTTTTGAATACACTCCCAAAGAAGTGAAACAAGCCGTCGCAGGATACGGCTCTGCGGAGAAGCGACAAGTGCAAGAAATGGTACGCGCTCTCTTGCAACTCGACTCCATCCCCAAACCCGATGACGCCGCCGACGCGCTGGCAATTGCCATCACGCATTTGAATACGAAGAGATATTAATTCACCACAGATGAACGCGGATGAACAATTGGGTTTGGATGAAAGGAGATTGTGATGCCTCCACAAGAAGTGAATGAAATTACCGCAAGAATCATAGGTTGCGCGTATGAGGTCAGCAATACGCTTGGCATAGGCTTTGTTGAAAAAGTTTATGAGAATGCTTTGGTGCGTGCAACGCGAAAAACAGGATTGGGGGTTGAGCAACAATTTCCAATTAAAGTCATGTTTGACGGAGTTGTCGTAGGTGAGTTCTTTGCCGACTTATTTGTTGAGAAAAGAGTTCTGGTCGAATTGAAGGCTGTATCTATGTTAACGCAAGAGCATACCGCCCAAGCCTTGAACTACCTGCGGGCAACGGGAGCAGACGTCTGTTTGCTTATCAACTTTGGCAGATCGAAGATCGAAATCAAGCGGCTTCTCCCCTCCGTCTATTGGAAGACTCCACAGCCTTAATTCAACTCGTTTATCAACCCATCTGTGTACATCTGTGTTCATCTGTGGTTAAATTAGCCCCATGATCTCAACCCTCCGTGGAGAAATAGCGCAAATCGAAGAGACATCCCTCATCGTCGAAGTGGGGGGCGTGGGGTTGCGTGTCTTTGTCCCCGCGCCGTTGCGGATGCGCGTCAAGACTGGCGAGACGGCGTACTTGTTCACGCATCTTGTCGTTCGCGAAGACGCGTTGACGTTGTACGGATTCGAATCGCAAGCCGACAGGGATTTGTTCAACATGCTTCTCGGCGTGGACGGGGTTGGTCCCAAGGTCGCGTTGTCCGTTTTGTCAACGATGACTCTCGATGCGATCCAACGCGCGATCTTCGCCGATGAAGCCGAGTTGTTGAGTCGCGTGCCGGGGGTGGGCAAAAAGACCGCGCAGAAGATGGCTCTTCATCTCAAAGACAAGTTGAAACCGCTCGATGGCTTGAAGCAGGTTGCCCTGATGTCCGACGCGGATTCGGAAGTCCTCGCCGCGCTGACTGCGTTGGGCTATTCCGTTGTCGAGGCGCAGTCTGCCATTCAATCCATCCCGAAAGACGCGAGCAAAGACGCGGAAGAACGTCTGAGGATCGCGTTGCAGTATTTTCAATAACAAGTTTGCTCAAGCCGCCGTCCCCGGCGGCGTTTTTTAAATTTATCCTGCGCCGAGGACGGCGCAGAGAGCCTGCCAAAATGAACGACCACGATCTCCTCGAAACATACGAACCTGTTTTGCGTTTCGCAAAGAGCGAACGATTTTTCCCGATGGCGGTGGAGCATTATCTTGAACGTTGCAGCATCCTGCCCAGCGGACCGCTCGGCGCGGCGGGGTTGCTCTTCCATTTAAATGAACCGCTTGCAACGTTTATCGGCAAACTCGAAGGCGGACAATATTTTTTGCGCTTCATCAATGAGCCGCTTTACGACTCCGATGCGTGGGTATGGCTGGGAGTTTCATCGGCTCTTGCAATGGGCGCGGGATATTATTTCTTCGGTTGGGCGGGCGTGGAAATTGCGTTCGCGCTCGCGCTGATCGCCGCGTTGATCCTTTTCATGCTGGCTTCAACCATCCGATGGCGCATCATCCCCGCCGCGTTCGCTGTGTTGCTTTTCACCGCGCTGATGGTCGCGCCGATCTGGTTTTTTCTTCACCCCAGCGAATACATGAGCGTCGCGGTTGAATATCTCGTGCTGTTGCCTATCTATTTGATCCTGCTCTTCTATCTTTCCATCCGCACGATGAAATTCATCTTCGATCACATTCTTCCTGAGGGACCCGGTCTCATCATGGACATGCTCTCGCTCGCCACTGAGACCATCGCGCGCAAATCGTATTTCGAGTATGCAAAAATTTTGGAGAAGGATCAACAGCCTGTGTATTACGGTCGCGTCGCGCGCGAGCAGGATGCGGAGGGGAACAACTGGACGATCCTACAATATCATTTTTTCTACGCGTTCAACGATTGGCGTCTCGCCGCGAACGGGATCAATCATCACGAGGGCGATTGGGAGATGACGGCGGTCTACCTCAAAAACGATTCGCCCTATGCCGTTTTATATTCGCAACACGGCGCGGGCAACATCGAATTGTGGGAAAAGGTCATCAAAGCAAAGGATAAAAACGACAAGGACACGACCCATCCCGTCGTCTACGTGGCGTTGGGATCGCATGCCAACTACAGCAAGCCTGAGGTGATCCGTTCTTCAAATTTATACGAAGCGGGACGCGCGCAACGCTTCCTTTATTGGACGGACGGCTTGATCCACTACCTCTTCCTGCTCTTCAACCCCAGCCAAAAAGCGCGTCAGATCGCGCTCAAAGAGTTGATCGCCTCCCACACGAAAATCCTTGCCGAAGACGCCTTCATTTCCATGCGCGATGAAGCGGATCATTACGTGGTCAGCCTGCCAATGGAGATCGCTTCGGGCGATGGATTCCGCATCGGCTATCAAGGCGAAAACTTGCGCGAGCCTGTGGTCAAATCCACCAGTTATCTCAAGCGCGTCATGTCGGACCGTAAAACGACTCGCCCAACTGTAAAAGAATGGCGGCGCGCGGTGTTGAATCCCGAACCGGATTGGATGAACTACAAAGGACTATGGGGAGTGAAAAGCGCGTTGAGCGATGAGTCGGGTCCGCCGGGACCGAAATGGGATCGCCCTGATAACTTGTTCAATGTCAATCCGCGCGTGAGGTGGGAAAAGCCGTTGGAGTGGTTGAGGATGTTGGAGGCGAGGCGGTTGACCAAAGGTCATTGACCATCGTCTATGGTCTGTTTTCCATCGTCTATTGTCCCCCCGCCGCCACCGCACCCCGCGCCGCAGGTTTCGTCAGCAGAACACCACACTTGACACTGACTGCCCGGAACACCGCATATAGTCTCCCGCACAAATCTGGAGCATGGGCCACATCCTCCGGACCCGCACAAAAAATCCCCATCTACGTCCGTACATGTCCCTCCCTGACAAAATCCCGTCACACAACTTTGTTCCAAAACACACTTGCCTCCACAGCTTTGTGGTATAGCATTAGAGCACATCATTTCCACATTTTTATACCCAGGCGGACACTGGTTTCCGCAAGCCAATACTTCGCCAGTAAAACAATAACCACCTCCCGGACCCGAATCTGAGCAATTTCCGTTACCTAAACACGAACAATCATTTGCATATTGCGCCTGTATGCCGCCCAGCGGCACAAGCAGAAAACAAAACAAACCAATCAAAACGACGAGTATAGCTAGGGCGATTGCATCTAAATTGAGGTAAAAAAGGGCTATCTTGAAGGAGGTAGCCATGACAAAGAAGCCATTGGAGGCGATCGCCGAGCATTTTAGCAAAGTGAGCGATCCGCGGGTGGATCGAA
>NZ_DBNHEF010000055.1:0-3166 GCF_057138825.1 Candidatus Defluviilinea gracilis | reverse complement strand
AGCGCAGGCGAAAATGAAACGAGACCTTGATACAGCCGACAACCAAGAAGTGACAGAGGAGTTTAATCTGATTGTTTGGGGAGTTGTGATTGTGATTGGATTGGTGGTATTTGCGTGTGGGGCTGTGTTTTATGCGGAGGGGTTGCTATAACGAAGACACAGCCGCCCTTGCCAGAGGGCGGTTTGTGTTTTGGGGTATAATGCGCTTGTCGTTTTGTCACCCTACAAACAAGGAGTCTATCATGTCTAAAAATCGTTTGGTCTTCATCGGTCTTTCCGTTTTGTTGATTGCGTTCGCGTGGTTCGCGCCGGCATCCTCGCTGGCGACTGCCGTGCCGATTCCGGCTGAATTGAACGCATGGATCGCGGGCTTGATTTTCGCCGCAGTGACGGCGGGGTTCGCGTTCCTGTTCTCGTACATCGGTTTGGATTTGCGCGAATTTGCGACGCCGATCTCCGGCGCATTATCACTCTTCGTCCTCGGCACATTGCAAGGATGGGTGAATCTCATCCCCGCGCAGTATGAAGCCTTTGTGACCATCCTCTTCAACGTGTTGGTGGTGATCCTCTCCGGCGTTGGCACGTTGTTTGTCGCCAACAAACTGGCTGGAAAAGGGAACACCCTGATCTAATCAGACGCGAGGCGGCGACGAAATGCGTCACCGTCCAGCGCGTCGGTTTGCTCAAACGATAGCGCATGACCCCCAGCGCGTGGTTGCTTGTCCTTGTATACCTCCCTGCGGTTGCGGGGTTGTTGTGCATCGGCAGGCGTAAGCCGCGTGTTGGGGGTTTGTTTCTCCTCCCGCTGTAATGTGATTGGAGGAGACGAGATAATTGATGAACGAGGCGATTACCGTATCCATCATTACAGGCATTGCGGCGATCTTGGTCGCTTGGCTGAGCAGTCGCAACAAGGCGACGCAAGCCAGTGTGGACGCGCTCCGCGAGGAACTGCATGAATGCAAAGAGAACAACAAGCGGGAGCGCGAATCAGAGCTGGCGATCCGCGAGGAGATCGCGCTGAAACTCAAAGAAGCGTTGGAAGAAAAGAACCGCATCTTGGAGGAGAAGAACCGTCTATTCGATGAGAAACTTACGCTCATGCAAAAAATCCTTTTGGACACGCAACCCAAAGTGAAGAAGAGTAAGTAATGACACATGACGAACTGCGAATGGGTGAAGGACTGCGGCAAAGCCGTCATCTCTCGATGGCGGGCGTGTTGCAGTATCCCCGCGCTCCGCGTCTGGATTTGCCGCAAGGTTTGTTTTGGAGCGATGTAGACCTCGCCGACGTGTCGTTCTATCAAGGCAAGATCGATTTCGCCAAGATGAAAGCGAGCGGGATCAAAGGCGTCATCATTCGGGCGGGGCAGAATGTATGGGTGGACAAACGCTTCGTGGAGAATTGGCAAGCCGCAAAAGAGGCTGGCTTGCCGCGCGGCAGTTACTGGTTTTATGACTCGCGGGCGGATCCGAAAGCGCAAGCGGACTTATACCGTCAAACGCTGGGCGATGATTTGGGTGAACTGCCGTTGGTCGCGGATTATGAAGAAAACTACAACGGCGCGTACAAAGGCTGGAGGAATCTGTATAACTTTCTGGAACGCCTAAAATCCACAGGCGCAAAGTTATCGTGGGACAAGGTTTGGATTTACACAGGCTACTGGTACTGGATGGCGAACAGTCCGCAGAACGACGCGGCGGCGTTGGACTATTTCAGTCATTACAAACTCTGGTTGGCGTACTACACCATCAACCCCGCCAACGTGCGGATACCGAAGCCCTGGGCGGATAAAACTGTAAAGACTTGGCAATGGGGAACGCCCACCGAAGGCATCGAGCGCGGCGTTGAGACCACAGAAATTGACATGAACAAGTTTACAGGCACGTTGGATGATTTCAACACTTTTTTTGGGCTGTCAGAGACTCCGACCCCGCCCACAGGAGAGATACCAATGAGCGACACATGGAAAGTCACATGGAATGGCGGCGCAAACAGACGCCCCGCGCCAAGCACGAATAACAACCCCGTTCCTCCGCCGTTGAATAACGGTGAGGAGTTTGTCGTTGTGGAGTACAGTATCCCCAACGGCAAAACGCAAGAGCAGGAATATTGGGGAAAACTTACAGGCGGTCTGTGGGTGGCGTTGACATACAACTCAGAGCCACGCGCCCTGAAATTGACAACGACTCCGCCGCCCACTGGCGACCTGCAAGTCGGCTTGTCTATTACAGTCAATCAACAACTCGCGGAGTTGAAGGTCAACGGCGAAACATGGAAAAAAGCCTAACCCTTGACTTGAAGTTTTACGAAGTCCAGCCGACGCCCTCGATTCCCCTGTGGCGCATGAAGCCGAGCGGTGATCCGCGCTGGGCGGCGTGGCAAGCGGCGTTGAAGTTTGAGCAGAAGAAACACGGTTTCCCCGACATTCTGCCGATAGGTACAGGGGAGGGGAAGCGCGTTGATCTCACGCGGGAATGGCAACGGTATCTCATGGCGATCAACCCGCGCATGACGCCCCGCGATGTGTCGGCGTTATTGAATTATCAGGTCGCCTTTACCAATGGGACGAGTTTCGGCAAGCCCGACACGCCGTACCAAAATTGGATTTTGAATCGGGACACAACCTCAAAAAAGTCGAACGGCGATCCGCTCTTGCCGCAGTTCGATAAAGTCCGCACGTGCGCGTATGCCTGTCATACGGGAGTCGTGGTGGGCGACAAGTTGAAACTAACGGTCTTGAATGGCAACAACCCGCCGCCGTCCATTGCACAGGTGAATCCGAAGTCACATCCGCATCTCTTTTTTCACGCGACGATTGTATGGATGGACAACAATAATAACGAGTTATCCCGCGTCCCGTTTGAGCAACGCGCCATCGCGCCCGAATGGGGATACAATTTCGAGGTGACGATGATGCCGCTGGTGAGTTGCTATGATATTTTCATGCCGCTGGATGAGGTCGAGCGGGTGAGCGCGTACAGTCTGCCGTATTACAAGTATCCATAACAAAAAGCCCCTGAACAATCAGGGGCTTTTTGTTAGTCCAAGCGGTTTGCGTTACCCGCCGCCGATTTTTATAAGATACTTACCCAAAGAAACAAGTAAGCTACCAAGACGCCCACGCCCACCCGCGCCATAGGCGGTCGGGTGCACGCTTTGTTG